>JBKJUD010000004.1:0-7715 GCA_046590735.1 Candidatus Eiseniibacteriota bacterium
CCTGAGCGGCCTCGAGGGCACCGTCGCCACCGTGAGCTATCACTTGAGCGTCCCGGTGGCCAACGCGCATGTGCAGCTCGACACCCCCGGCGCCGCGCCGATCCCGCTCAGCATCAGCAAGGGCGGCAGCATCGCCAGCGGCCGCATCCGATTGATGCAGCCCGCGCACTATCGGCTGGTGGTGGCGCCACGCGGCGCCGCGCAGGACGCCCGGCCGACCCAGACCGTCAACGCGCCGTACGCCATCACACCCTCGCCGGACGCGCCGCCGACGATCGTCGTCCATCTGCCCGAGGACAACGTGCAACTCACCGCCGACCTGCGCGTCACGCTGGCCACCGAGGCCACCGACGACTTCGGCCTGCGCGAGATCGCCGTGGTGGCCTGGAAGGAAGGCGCCGAGCAATCGCGCACCCGACGCGTCATCGCCGCACTGCAGGGCGTGCGCGCCGATCATCGCGCCGAGTCGTGGAATCTTGCGCCCTTCGCGCTGGCGCCGGGCCAGAGCGTCCTCTACTACGTCGAGGCGGTGGACAACGACGCCGTGCGCGGCGGCCAGGTCACGCGCAGCGCGGTGCGCAAGATCACCTTTCCGACCCTCGCCGAGATGATGGCGCGCGCCGCCGACACCCACGAGGAGGGCGCCAAGGACCTGACGCAGTTGCTCGACCAGGGCAAGACGGTGCAGCAGGACCTACAGAAGATGGCCGACGACGCGCGCGCTTCCAAATCCACCTCGTGGGAGGACAAGAAGGCGCTGCAGGACGCGCTCGCGCAGCAGCAGTCGATTGCCGAGGGCCTCGACAAGACCGCCGAGCAACTCGGCAAGACGCTCGACAAGCTGGAGTCGCAGTCACAGGTCAACCAGGAGCTGCTCAACAAGGTCGCCGAGGTGCAGAAGCTGGTGCAGGGTCTCAACAACCAGGAACTCAAGAAGGCGATCCAGCGCCTGCAGCAGGCGCTGCAGAAACTCGACAAGCAGCAGGTGCAGCAGGCGATGGCGCAGCTTCAGCAGAACCAGGCCGACCTGCTCAAGCAACTCGAACGCACGATCAAGCTGCTCGAGAAGATCCAGCGCGAGGAACGCGTCGACGCGCTGGCCCAGAAGCTCGAAGACCTGGCCAAGCAGCAGCAGGACGTCGGCGAGCAGATGAAGAAGGCCGCATCGAAGGACGAGAAGCAGCAGACCGCCAACGAGCAGAAGAAGCTCGCCGACGAGGCGCGCAAGGCGCAGGACGAGATGAAGGACGTCGCCGAGCAAGTCAAGCAGGACTCGCCCGAGGCGTCGCAGGACATGCAGGACCTGCAGCAGCAGATGGAACAGCAGGAGACGCCCTCGACGATGGATCGCGCCGCGGAACTGATGCGGCAGAACGATCCGTCGAACGCGCAGAAGAATGCGCAGAAGGCCTCGCAGTCGCTCAACCAGATGGCGCAGGGTATGCGCGACGCGCAGAAGAAGATGAACGACAGCGAGAACGCCGCGCTGGGCAAGGCGATGGAGGCCGCCGCGCGCGACATGCTCGCCGTCTCGCATGGCGAGGAGGCGCTGTCGCAGCCCAACCCCGGCGCCACAACGCAGGAACTCGCCGAGCGCCAGTCGACGCTTGGAGAGGAAGCGCAGCGCAGCGCCGACAACCTCGCCCAGCTCGCGCAGAAGTCGCCGTTCATCACCCCGCAACTCAGCGCGGCGGTGGGAAAGGCGCTGGGCAGCGCGGCGCAGTCGCAGCAGGACTTCGAGCGCGGCAACCGCGGCAACGGCGAGCGCAACGCCGGCGGGGCGGGCGCCTCGCTCAACGCTGCGGTGTCGCAGTTGCTGCAAGCGAAGGACTCGCAGTGCAGCGGCGGCAATCCCGGCGGCTCCAAGGCGCTGATGCAGAAGCTCAACTCGCTCGGGCAGATGCAGTCACAGCTCAACGCCGAAACGCAGCAGCTGATGCCCGGCGCCGGGCAGCGCCCGAGCCCGTCGCAGCAGGGCCAGATGGCGCGCATGGCCGCGCAGCAGGAGATGATCCGCCAGGGCATGCAGGATCTCGCCAAGGACGCGGGCCAGGCCGGCGAGCAACTCGGAAAGCTCGGCGACATCGCCAAGCAGATGGAACAGGTCCAGCGCGACCTCGCCAGCGGCAAGCTGACACCGGACACCGCGCAGAAGCAGCAGAAGATCCTCTCGCGCATGCTCGACGCCCAGCGGGCGATGGACAAGCGCGACTTCAAGGACACGCGTACCGCGCAGACCGGCGTGAACATCAACGCGAACTCGCCGGGCGCGATTCCGGCGTCCGCGCTGGCCGAGAAGAGCCGCATCACCATCGACATGCTGCGGGCCAAGTCCGACCCCGTGCCGCCGGAATACCGCGGCGCCATCGACGCCTATCTCCGCGCCCTGGGCGCGTCACCGAAGTGACGGCGGCCCCGATGAGTCGCCGCTTGCTCGCGGCCGCCTGCGCGTGCGCCTCTCTGGCCAGCGCAGCCCCCGCGCAAACGCTGGTGCAGCGGCCGCGCCTGGTCAACGCCACCGAGCCCACCGCCGCACAGCGCGACTCCATCCTCCGCAGCCTGCCCGCGGCAGCGCGCATGCCGGTGCGGCTGATGGAGCGCGGTGGCATGGACGCGCGCACCTTCGCACGCGTCGCGCGCGCGCGCGCCCGGCTCGCCGCCGGCGAAGTCGACAGCGGCCTCGTCGCCCTGCGCGCCCTCGCCGACGAGCACCCCGCCGACATCAACCTGCTGCACATGTACATCGACGAGATGCTGCAAGCCGGCCGCGCGCAGGACGCCGCGGCATTTCTCTCCGATCGTCTCACCGAGGGCAAGATCGACAGCTGGGACCTGCGTGGACAACTGGCGCGTGCGCAATTTCTCAGCGGCCACAAGGGCGATGCCGACAAGACGTGGGACGCGATGGTGGTCCTGCGTCCGCGCGACGAGTCGACCTATCGTGTGGTGGCCGGCCAGCGGCTCTCGGTCCGTGACTTCGACGGCGCCGAACACGTCTACGCCAGCGGCCGCAAGACGCTCGGCCGGCCCGAGGCATTCGCCATCGAGCTGGAGAACCTGCACAAGTCCGCCAACCGTCTCGACGCGGCGATGGACGACTGCATGTTGCTGCTGCGCAGTGCCGACAGTTTCCAGGGCTGGGTTGGCGAGGAACTGGTCTCGCTGGCGAAGATGAGCATGCAGCCGGGCGCGGGCGGCGCGCGCAGCACGCAGGTCACCAACGAACTTGTCGCGCTGGCGCGCGCGCAACCCGCGCACCTCGAGCTGCGCACCACCGCGCTGCGCGTCCTGCTGGTGCAGCAACGCGGCGACGCGGCCGTCGCCTTCGCGCTGCAGACCGACCGCGACCGCGGCCGCGACAAGGACCTGCCCTCGGCGCTCATCATGCTGGCACAACTCGCGCAGGACAGCGGCGACTCTACCACCGCGCGCCGCGCCGCGCGCCAAGGCGTCGACGCGCCGCTGCAGCCCGCGGACGCGGTGGCCGCGCGCTGGATCCTCGCCACCGAGGCGGAGTCGCAGGGCCGTCTCGACGACGCCTTGGCGATGTACCGCGACCTCGCGAGCCGCACGGACTCGGTACGTGCCAGCACCGCCGAGGGCGCCTACTCGCGCGCCACGGTCATCAGCGCGCTCACCGAGGCGCCGATGCGCGTGGCGGCGCTGGAGCTGCGGCTCGGCCGGCCGGAGCAGGCGATCGCCGCGTACCAGTCGCTCATCGACGCGCCCGGAGCCCGTCCCGCGCAGGTCGAGCAGGCCCGCGTTGCGCTCGCCGATTGCGCGCTCGCACTGGGCCGCCTTGGCGAGGCCAAGACGCAGTACGACCAGATCGCGCGCACCTCGGCGAACCGGCAGGTGCGCGAGCACGCCGCCTTCGGCCTTGGCGAAGTGGCCTTCTTCGCCGGCGACTACAAGGACGCCGGCGAGCACTTCCGCGCGCTCACCGACGTCTTCCCCGAGGGGCTCTCGGTCAACGAGGCGCTCGGCCGCATCCTGCTGATGGCCGAGTGCCAGGAGGACGCAGCCGGCCTCGCGCTCTACGCCAGCGCCGAGCGCCAATTGCGCGCCGCGCGCACCGACTCGGCGCTCGCCACGCTGAAGGCGCTCGCCGCCGGGTCGCCGCGCTCGCCGGTCACGCCGCTCGCCGCGTACCGCTCCGGCGAGGTGCTGCTGCTGCAACAGCGCGTTGCCGAGGCGGCCGCCGTGTTCGCCGTCGTCGCCGACTCGTTCCCCGAGTCACGCCAGGCGCCCGACGCGCTACGCGCCGAGGCCAACCTGTACGCCGGACGCCTCGGCCAGCCGGACAAGGCGCTCGAGCGGTACACCCGCTTCCTCACCACCTACCCCACGAACGTGTTCACCTCCGAGGTCCGCTCGCGGGCCGAGAAGATCCGCCGCCCCTCGGGAAAGGCCTCCTAGCCGATGATCCGTGTCACCCGCACCGTGCTCACCGCGGCGCTTGCCTGCTGCCTCGCCGCGCCCGCGCGCGCCGACTTCCTCGTCCCGATGGACGATCGGCAGACCGACCACCTCAAGGCGTACGGCCTGGCGTACTGGTGCCTGCAACAGGGCGAAAGGCTCGAGTGGCTGTTGAACTATCGCGGCGGCGCGTTCCTGCTTCCCGAAACCGAGAACACCGTGCGACAGGCGGCGCTGCGCGGGGTGAAGATGGAGGCGATGAGCGGCGGCGACATCGCGCGCGTACACGCCGAGATGGAACTGAACAACATGGACGTCGTCCACTTGGAGACTGCCCCGCGGATGGCGGTGTACGCGCCGCCCACCTTCCAGCCCTGGGACGATGCGGTGGCTCTCGCGCTCACCTATGCGGAAATTCCCTATACCCGCATCTACGACGACGACGTGCTGCAGGGCGCGCTCAAGGACTACGACTGGCTCCACATGCACCACGAGGATTTCACCGGCCAGTTCGGCAAGTTCTATCCCAACTACGCGGCCACCGAGTGGTATCAGAAGAACCAGGCCGACGAGGAGGCGCGCGCCGCGCGCTTCGGGTACGCGAGGGTGTGGCAGCTCAAGCACGCGGTAGCCGGCACCATCAAGAAGTACGTGGCCGGCGGCGGCTTCCTGTTCGCCATGTGCACGGCCACCGACACCTACGACATCGCGATGGCCGACGGCGACGTCGACATGTGCGACCGCATCTACGATGGCGACGGGTACGACCCGCACGCGCAGGCGAAGCTCGATTTCTCGCAGACGCTGGCGTTCCAGAATTTTCAGCTCGAACTCAACCCGCTCACCAACGAATTCTCCAACATCGACACCTCGGGCGAGGCGGCGCTGCGCGGCGAGCCGAATGACTTTTTCACGCTCTTCGACTTCAGTGCCAAGGAAGATCCGGTGCCGACCATGCTCACGCAGGACCACACCGGCACCGTGCACGGCTTCCTCGGGCAGACCACCGGTTTCCGCAAGTCCACGCTCAAGCCGGGGATCACCATCCTCGCCGAGACCCAAGGCACCGATGAAGCCAAGTACATCCACGGCAACTTCGGCAAGGGCACCTTTACCTTTTACGGCGGGCACGATCCCGAGGACTACCAGCACATGGTCGGCGACCCGCCCACCGAGCTGGCCCTGCACAAGCACTCGCCGGGATATCGCTTGATCCTCAACAACGTCCTCTTCCCGGCCGCCGAGAAGAAGGAACGCAAGACCTAGCGGCCCCGCGCGCGGCACGCGCGCTCGGCCCACTGGTGGATTTCGCGCACTTGATTGCGCCCCGCATGCCGCACACGCTTCTCCGGCCCATGCATTGCGCGTGACCCACGCGACAGGAGGAAGCAGAAGCCCGGCGCTGCTGGCGTCGGCCTGCATCCCCTCCCAGTAAGCCCACCCGATTGTAGAAGCGCGGGAATACCATGCCGGAACGAGGCAACGGAGATAAGACCATGAAACTGCAGCTTGCGAAATACCGGACGCTGATGGCGTCTGCCCTGGGATTGCTCGGCGTCGTGGCCCTCGTGGGCTGCGTCGACTCGAGTCTGCAGGCCCCGTCGATCGTCGATGCCAGCACATCGGGCAAGCCGACGATCGCGCAGAATGCCACGCCGGTTGCGGTAAGCATGGTGCGTTACGCAACGCCCATCACGCCGATGACCACCGTCCGCATGATCGGCGCGGGCGGCGGCACGATCAGCACCGGGCGATTCACCCTCACGATTCCGGCCGGCGCGCTGTCTGCCACGACGGCGGTGTCCCTGAATGAAGTGAGCAACTACCAGATGCAGGTGCAGATCGAGCCGACCGGGCTGGCCTTCTCGACCCCGGCCACGCTGCAGTTCAACTACACGGGCACCTCGGCGGACCCCAGCTCGCCGAACTACATCCCGGGCGGATCGCTGAGCGCTCTGTGGTTCGACCCGTCGCTCTCGCAGTGGACGAACATCGGCGGCTCGGACAACTCGTCGACGAAGCTGTTCTCCACGTCGCTCAACCACCTCAGCTACTACGCGCTCGCGAAGTAGCTGACATGCTGTGCGCCCGACGGCGCACTGTCAGACACGGCCCGGGGGCGCATGCGTCCCCGGGCCGTGTCGCGTTGCGGACGTCGCGCGCTACTGGACGTTGATCACGCCGGTGACCATGTCCATGCCGCAGGCGAAGCTCACATCGCCCTTCTCCATCGCGGCCAGGCTGACCTCGGTGGGCGTGTTGAGCGGGATGACCTTCGTGATGTTCTGCGACGGGACCTTGATCGAGGTCGCACAGGTCTGGTCGGTGACCCGGGTGAACACCAGCGTCAGCGGCTGGCCGGCGGTCGCCTGGATGGTGGGCGGGTTGAAGCCGGTCGAGTCGATGGTGATCTCCACGCGCGTGGCGCCGTCGGCGGGGCTGCCGGCGTCACTGGTGGAGGAGTTCTTGGGGCTGCAGCCGGCGGCGAAAGCCATCAGGAAGACCGCGGTGAGGATCGCGAATGAACGGCGCATAGTGAAATGGTTTCCTTGTCAGGTGAGGAGACCCGCCCGCGTCAGCGAACGGCCCTTCCACCAAGCGAACACCGCCGGGTACACCAGCAGCTCCAGGAGGAAGGAAGTGAGCACCCCGCCCACCATGGGCGCGGCGATGCGTTGCATGACGTCGGACCCGGTGCCGTGGCTCCACAGAATCGGCAGCAGGCCGAGCAGGATCGCGGCAACGGTCATGAGCTTGGGGCGAATACGGTGCGCCGCCCCCTCGACGATGGCCTCGTGCAGCTCGGCACGCGTGCGCAGTGCGCCGCGGGCCGTACGGTCGCGCACGGCGAGCGTCAAGTACAGCAGCATGATCGAGCCGGTCTCGGCGTCGAGCCCGGCCAGCGCGATCACGCCGACCCACACCGCCACGGACATGTTGTAGCCCAGCAGCCACACCAGCCACACCGCGCCCACCAGAGAAAACGGTACCGCCAGCAGCACGATGAGAGTCTCCGGCACCGAACGCAAGTTCCAGAACAGCAATCCGGCCACCAGCAGCAAGGTCAGCGGCGCCACCAGCAGGAGCCGTTTCCGGGCACTCTCATAGGCGCGGAACTGGCCGGCCCAGTCGAGCCGCGTGCCCGGCGGCAGTACCACCGCCTTCGACACGGCGGCCTGCGCCTCGTGCACGAAGTCGGCGAGCGCGCGGTCGCCGACATCTACCGAGACGGTGGTGAACAGTTCGCCGTCCTCCTCCTGGATCATCGGAGGGCCGCTGTGCGGGGCGATGCGCGC
>JBKJUD010000067.1:0-3406 GCA_046590735.1 Candidatus Eiseniibacteriota bacterium
CCATGGTTCCATCGGAGTCCGGTGTGCGCATGAGTGTGCTCACCGGGTTCAATGCCGAGTTGTTCAGGCGAAGGTAGTGCGGGAGGTCAGGACGGAGCGACCCCCTAGCGGCGCGCAGCACCCGGCGAGATGCTTTGCGGCCATGACACTCTCTCCATCGCACGCGCCACTGGACTCGGAACTCCAGCGACTTGCCGAGGATGCCCGGCGTGAGCGCAACTGGAAGCGGTGGGGCCCGTATCTCGCCGAGCGACAGTGGGGTACCGTGCGTGAGGACTACTCGGAGCGCGGCGAATGCTGGGAGCATTTTCCGCACGATCACGCGCGCAGCCGCGCGTATCGCTGGGGCGAGGATGGACTGCTCGGCATTTGCGACAGGGAGTGTCGCCTCGCCTTTGCGCTGGCGCTCTGGAACGGCCGCGATTCCATCCTCAAGGAGCGGCTGTTCGGCCTCACGGGCCCGGAAGGCAACCATGGCGAGGATGTGAAGGAGTGCTACTACTACCTCGATTCCACGCCGTCGCACTCGTACATGAAGGCGCTCTACAAGTATCCGCAGCGCGCGTTTCCCTACGACGACCTGCGCGCCGAGAACGCGCGGCGCGGCTACTTGTAGAGCGCCTTCATGTACGAGTGGGTCGGCGTCGAGGCGAGGTAGTAGTAGCATTCCTTCACGTCTTCGCCGTGGTTGCCCTCGGGGCCGGTGAGGCCGAACAGGCGCTCCTTGAGATGTGCATCCTCGCCATTCCACAACGCGAGTGCGAAGCACAAGCGGCCTTGCCGGTCGGTGAGGCCGAGTAGGCCATCCTCGCCCCAGCGGTAGGCGCGCTGGGCGGCGTGATCGTAGGGGAAGGAGGCCCACGCCTCACCGGTGGCGGAGTAGTCCTCGCGCACCGTGCCCCACTGGCGCTCGGCGAGGTACGGCCCCCAGCGCTTCCAGTTCAGCGCGCGCCGCGCGTCGTCGAGCAGGCGCTGGGTTTCCGCGTCGAGCGGTGGGGGCTCCGGGTCCATGCGGTTCTCCTGAGCGGCGGTCAACCGGGGGCGCCCGCGGAACTCGTCGCCCGCGGGGGTGTCGTGGTTGTCGGCAAATGCAGGGGGTGCCTGCAGCCGCTTCCGGGGCTACCCTGCCCCAAGATCCTGCGCGGCACGGTCCACCGCGGCGCGCACCCGCTCGAGCAAGCCCGGCGCGACCTCGAGATGGGCGAGCTTGGCGCGCATGTCGTCGAGCACGCCTTGCTCGAAGCGGTACTCGCGCGCGCAGGCCAGGCAGTCGTCGAGGTGTGCTTGCACCGCGGCCATCTCGGCGACGGTGAGGGCGCGATCGAGGTAGTCGTCGAGCCGCGCAAAGGTATCCTGGCAGGTCAGGCGATCGAGAGGGGGCATGCGCTACTCCTGGTGGCCGGCAGGGGCGCCGGGGTCGGCTGTCGGGATGGGTGCGGATGGAACGATGCCGGCCTCGACCGCCACGTCCCACAGGGACTTCTGTAGAAGGCGCCGCGCCCGGTGCAACCGCGAGCGCACGGTGCCCACCGGGCACTCCAGCATCCGCGCGATGTCCTCGTAGCTCAGGTCCTCCACGAAGAACAGCGAGGCGACCACGCGGAACTCCTCGGGCAGCTCGCCCAGCGCGCGGACGATGTGCGCGACGTCCAGGCGCTCCAGAATGGCGGCGGCGGGGTCGGCATCGCTGCCCAGCAGGCCGGTCTCGCTGGCGCGTTCGTACAGATACAGCGGCGGCACGTCGTCGATGTCGCGGGTGTCCGGGCGTCGCCGGCGCTTGCGATATTCGCCGTAGAACGCATGCGTCAGGATGGTAAAGAACCAGGCGGCGAATCGGGTTCCCGGCCGGTAGGTGTGGAAGGCGCGAAAGGCGTGATAGGACGCCTCCTGCACCAGGTCATCCGCGTCGGACGGATTGTGCGTGAGGTGCAGGGCGGTGCGATGCGCCGCCGCCAGCAGGGGCTCCAGCAGGCGAATGAATTCGGCGGTCGTGGGCGTCGGCGCGTCAGGCAGACTGTCATCCTTCGGCAGGGGCCAGGCCCGGCATCGCGATGGCGCCGGGCTCGCCGGCAGTCTAGCGGGCGCCGCCGCGGACGGGAAGCGGACTCGGCGACACGGCACGGGCGGCCACCCCGCGAAGGAGTGGCCGCCCGGCCCTTGCAGGCTTCGAACCTCGCTTACGGCAGGATGGTCACCCGCGCGTGCTGGGTCGCGCCGGTGCCGCTGAGGCGCAGCGTGTAGACGCCCGGCTGCAGACTGCCCGCCGCCGGCTGCCACGCCACCTGGCCCACGCCGGCCGGCATGTAACCGTGGAACACCTCCGCCACCCGCCGTCCGCGGACATCGAAGGCCTCGAGGCGAATGACACCAGCCGCGGCGAGCGCGAAGCGCACCAGCCCGGCGTGGCGGAGTGGATTGGGCTGCAACGTCAGCGCCGCGCCCGTCGGCGCCGCGTGCGCATGCGGCGCCACCGCGTCATCGCCGTGGTGGCAGGTGTCGTCGACCGGACAGCCGATGATATCGGCTGCCAGTTGTTCGGCGGTGCGCGTGTCGGGCCAGCGCACCTCGGGCTGGCGGATCGCCTGCGCCGCCGCGAGCGCGCCGGTGCCCGCGGTGTACTCGTAGGCGAAGGCCATGTAGTCACCGCGACAGGTGTAGCTCTTGCTGCGCGTGTTGCACGCGACGCGCAGGCGCACCTGGCGCGTGGCCGACTGGTACTCGCCGGGCGACGTGCTCACGTAGGAGCGTGTGACGTCAGTGGTGCTGACGGTTGCCTGGTCCACCTGCGTCCACGCGCTGGTCGTCCAGTTCCACAGGTAGAGCGTCTGCGTGCGCGACACCGAGTTGTTGCCGTCGTAGGTCACCGTCAGCTTGGTCGCCGGGTGATTCAGCGTCACCGAGCCGTACCAGTCGGTGAAGAACGACGATCCGGAACCCCCCGCGGTGACCGTCATGCGCGAGGCATCGTTGGCAGCGAGGTCGGTGACCGAGCCGCCGGTCACGGTGCCGCTGAGCATCGTCACGCTGCTGGCCACCAGCGTCTCGGTGAGCGGGGGCGGCGGGCCGCCGCCGCCGTTAAGGTAGTTGTCGGTGAAGCCGTTGCCGCTGACCGTGTACCCCTGCGAGGACCCCGGGTCGGCCTGGATGATGATGGTGCCGCCGACCTTGTCCCAGCTCGGGTTCGGTGTGCCGCCGGCGCCGGTCTCGGTCCAGTAGGTCTTCACGCCGCGGGCGTGCAGGCGGTCGAGCGTTTCCTGGGTGGGGTGGCCGTAGGTGTTGCCGTTGCCCACCTGGATGATCCCGACCTCGGCGGTGATAGCGGCGAGGAAGATGTCGTTCGAGGAGTAGCGCGAGCCGTGGTGGTGCACCTTGTAGACCTCGACATCGCCGACCAGCGGCCCGACGG
>JBKJUD010000424.1:0-5889 GCA_046590735.1 Candidatus Eiseniibacteriota bacterium
CCCGACGTCAAGGCGAGCCGGGCGCCGCCGGGGCACGCCGTCCGGCCGGCTCCGGGGACATTCCCGTCTACTTCCTGGTCGCGCCGTCCTCACCGCCCGGGGGCCGCGCCCGTCCGCGCGCCGGCCGTCGCTGCTCGGCGACCGCGCGCTGCAACAGGAATTCGATCTGGCCGTTCACGCTGCGGAACTCGTCCGTCGCCCAGGACTCCAGCTCGTCCCAGAGCCCCGGACTGATCCGCAGCAGGAAGGCCTTTCGTTTCGCCACCGTCACATCCTCTAATTGTGCAGCGTGCCGGCGTTGATCACCGGCGTGGCCGAGTGGTCGCCGCACAGCACGACAAGCAGGTTGCTGACCATCGCCGCCTTGCGCTCCTCATCGAGTTCGACGACGTGCTCGGCCGAGAGCTTCTCCAGCGCCATCTGCACCATCCCGACTGCGCCCTGCACCAGCAGCGCGCGCGCGGCGACGATGGCAGCGGCCTGCTGGCGGCGCAACATCGCCTCGGCGATTTCCGGCGCGTAGAACAGGTTCGACAGCCGCGCCTCGATCACGTGGACGCCGGCCAGCTCCAGCCGCGAGATCAGCTCGCCCTCCAGCAGCGCCGCGACCTCGTCCGGGTTGCCGCGCAGCGAGACCTCGCTGTCGGCGCCTTGGTCGGGAACATCATAGGGATAGGAGCTGGCGAGATGGCGCACCGCGCCCTCGCTCTGGATCTCGACGTACTGCAGGTAGTCGTTGACGTCGAACAGCGCCCGCGCGGTGTCCCGCACCTCCCAGACGATCACCGCGGAGATCTCGATCGGATTGCCGTTCTTGTCGTTGACCTTGAGCTTCTGCCCGTTGAGATTGCGCGCCCGCAGCGAGACCGGCCGCTTCAGGCAGAACGGGTTGACCCACCAGAAGCCATTGAGCGTCACCGACCCCACATAGCTGCCGAACAGGGTCAGCACGCGGGCGTCGTTGGGCTGCACGATGAACAGCCCCGTCAGGCAGAGAACGCCCGCCAGCATCGAGACCGCGGCGGGGATGGCGTACGTGACCCCCGCTCCATTGGCGGCATGGATGATCAGCGGGATGAAACCCAGGACCAGCAGCACCCCCACGAACAGCATCAGCCAGCCGGCCATCGGCTTGAAGATCTTCTCCTGTGTCATGTGCGTCACTCCTCCAGCCCCCCATTGGGCAACAGCTCGATGATATCACTTCGATAGCCCCACGCAAGAACAATCGACGGGCTTCCGGCGATCCGGGATCCGGCCGGCGGCGCGAATCCGCCCAGCCGGTGGCTGCGTGCGACGTGCACGGTCGGGCCGTGCACTCTGCGTCCCGATAGAAACCTCCGACGACACCTTCAGGGCGGGCGGGACATGATCGACACATCCATCCTTCACTACCGAATAACAGGGAAACTGGGCGCCGGCGCGATGGGCGAGGTCTACCTCGCGCACGACGAGCGCACCGATCGCAAGGTCGCCCTGAAGTTCGTGGGCCTGCGCGACCAGGGCGGCGACGAAGCCTGCGCCCGGCTGGTGCGGGAAGCGCGCGCCGCGGCGCGGCTGACGCACACCGGCATCGTGACCCTGTTCGGGCTCGAGGACGCCGAGGGCAAGCTGTTCCTGGTGCAGGAATTCGTCGCCGGCGAGACGCTGGCGGTGCGCCTGCAGCGCGGACCGCTGTCCGCGGACGAGTCGATGCGCTTGGCGCGCGAGCTGTCCTCCGCGCTCGCGCACGCGCACACGCAGGGCGTGCTGCATCGCGACCTCAAGCCCGACAACGTGCTGGTGACCGAGGACGGCCACTTCAAGATCGCCGACTTCGGGATCGCGCGCGTCGAGGGACTCGCGACCGTCACCACTGACGGATCGATGATGGGCACGCTGCCCTACATGGCGCCGGAGCGGTTGGCCGGCGGCCAGGGCGACGAGCGTGCCGACCTGTTCGCGCTGGGCGCCATCCTGTATGAGGCGATCACCGGCACGCGTGCGTTTCCCGGCGACTCGCAGGCGGAAGTGCTCTACGCCGTGATGGAGTCGGCGCCCGTCCGGCCCGCGGTGGCCACCGATGCGCAGCCGATGCTCGCGCTGGCGCTGCACCTGTTGTCGAAGACGCCGGAGGAGCGGCCGCGCGATGGCGACGCAGTCCGCGGGCTGCTCGAAACCTGGGCCACCACCGGCGCGATGCGCTTCCCCATGCGCCGTCGCCGCGTGCGCGTGGCGGTGACCGTCGGCGTCGCGCTGGCCACCGTGGCCGGGCTCGGCCTGTGGGGCCGCGGCCATGTGGTCGCGGAGGCGGGCACCGAACCGTCGGTGGCGGTGCTCCCGTTCATCAACCTGCAGGACCCTTCCGACCCAGCACGCACCGGCTCGGTCGCCGGTACGTTGCTCGTGAGTTCGCTGGCGCAGCCCAACCAGGTCAATGTGTTGCGCACCCAGTCGGTCATCGACGCGGTGCAGGCGGTGCGCGCGCGCGGACGCAGCATCTCCCCTGACGAGGCGATGCAGGTGGCGCGGCGGACCCACGCCGGCCGCATCGTCACCGGCACGATTCTCCAGATGACGCCGCAGATCGTGGTGAGCGCCGAGGTGATCGATGTCGCCAGCGATCGCGTGCTGCACAGCGCGAAGGTGGAAGGATGCGACGGCGCGACCGTCTTCCAGGTGGTGGACCAACTGGGCAGCAAGCTGCTCGGGCAGATGGTGCCCGGGTTCGCGGCGCGCAATCTCGCGCCGCTGGAATCGCGCACCGGCACGAACCTGAGTGCCTACGAGCACTTCGTCAACGGCCAGGAGAAACTCGCGCGCGGCGAGATCGACGAAGCCGGCAAGCACTTCGAGGCGGCGGTCGCACTCGACTCCACGCTGGCGGCGGCCTACTACCAGCTCGGCGTGACGCAGTGGTGGGGCGGCGAGCCCGGGCGCGCCACCTCCAGCATCGAGCACGCGCGCCGCTACGGCTCGCGGCTCACCCCCACCGAGGGTGCCATGCTCGACGCGCTCGCGGCGCTGGTCGACGGCCACTGGGGCGACGCCGAGTCGCGCCTGCGCGACATCGACCGGCGCTGGCCCGACGACAAGCAGGTGCTCTACGGGCTCGTCGAGGCGACGTATCACGGCGGGCATCCGGATCGCACGATTGTCGCGGCGCGCCGGGCGCTCCGCATCGCGCCGACGTTCCTGCTGCCGACCGTCCACCTGGTCGACGCATTGGCGCTCGCCGGCCGGAGCGCCGAGGCGGAGCGCATCGCCCGGCAGACCTTGGCGCGCGATCCGCACTTCGCGTTCATCTGGCACAGCCTGTACTCGGCCAAGCTGTACCAGGGCGATGGCCTCGCGGCCCTCGATGTCCTGCGGCAGGCGCGCGCGGCTGGCGTCAAGGATCCGATGATCTTTTCCGAGGGCGGGCACCTTGCCATCGCGCTCGACAGCCTCGACACCGCGCGCCGGTACTACGAGGCGCCCGATGCGCCTGCGTGGCGGCAGACCGACCTCCGCCGCGGCGTCGCCTTCAAGATCGCGTTCGTCCGCGGCAACTTCCGCCAGGCGCTGCGCATCGCCGAGGACGCGTGGGCGGTGTTCCCGCGCACGCCGGAAGGCCGCGGTCCCTCCGTGCCGATGGCCTCCGGCTGCAACGCCGCGATGGCGCTCGGTGATGGCGCGACCGCACTCATGTTCGTCGACTCCACCTACGCCCGGTATGCGCGCGCCAAGCGCATGCCGCCCGCGGAACTCGAATACAGCCATGCCGCCGAGCGCGCCAGCATGCTGGCCGAACTTGGGAGCACCACGGAAGCCGCCGCCGCCCTGCTGCAGTTGCGCCGCAATCCCGTCGCGCGGCGGGACGACAACCCGACCCAGTTGCGCATGATCGAGGCGGAAATCGCCCTCAAGGAAAAGCGCGGCGCCGATGCGCTCGCCCTGCTGTCGGGGCCGGTCCGCTACCAGCGCGGGTTCTTCATGTACAACTGTACCCGACTGATGCGCGCGCGGGCCCAGATGCTGGTGGGCGACTACGCGCGCGCCCAGGCAACGCTGGACACGCTCGCGGCCGTGCCGGTGCTCCGTCTCGACGACGTTGCGCTGGTGCAGTTCCACCGCGGGCAATGTCTCGAGAAGCTGGGGCGCCCCGCCGATGCGGCCGCCGCGTACACCGCCTTCCTCCAGCGCTGGACCGCGGCCCCGGCCTCGCGCCCGGAGATCGGCGCGGCGCTGGCGGCACTCAAGCGGTTGCGCGTGGCCGCGTAGCCACGGGTCGCGCTCCGCCGCAGTGCCTCCGGGCGCGAGCCGACGCGCGAGCCGACGCTTGACGGCTCGCGCCCGACGTGCGATACGCGGCAGATGGTCGCTCTATTCGCCCCCCAGGGAATCTGGCGCAACCCGCACGCGCAGACGCTCTCCGCCGCGCTGCCCTGGGGCGCGCCACCGGCTGACGTGCGACCCGCACGCCGCGCCGATGTCCTGATTCCGCTGCCCGGCAGCGACGACCGCCTGCTGGCCCACGCCTGGTGGCACGCGCCCGACGCCGGAGCGCGCCCGCTCGTGCTGATGACCCACGGCGTCGGCGGCACCAGCGAATCGCGCTATCTCACGCGCGCCGCCGGCCACTGTTTCCGCGCCGGCTCTCACGTCGTGCGCCTCAACGCGCGCGGCTACGGCGCCGGCGCCGCCCACGCGCGCCGCGTGGCGCACGGTGCGCTGAGCGACGACTATCGCGCGGCGGTCGCGTGGTGCGCCGCGCAACCAGGCGTCACCGAGGTCCACTTCCTCGGCTTCTCGCTGGGCGGTCATGTCGGGTTGCACCTCGCCGCCTCATGCAGCGAGGAACCGCTGCCCGCCCTGCGTACCCTGACCGCCGTCTCGCCCCCGCTCGATCTCACCATCGTCAGCCGCTGGTTCGAGCGCCTGTCGGTCGCGCCGTACCGCGCCCACGTGCTGCGCGGCCTGCGCCGCGACGTGCGCGCGCACCTCGCGCGCGATCCCGACGCGTGGCCGGTGCGCGAGCGCGACCTGCGGCGCTGGCGGCGCGTCCGCCAATACGATGACGCAGTGCTCGCCCCGATGTGGGGCTTCGCCTCGGCCGCCGCCTACTACGCGGCCAGCAGCGTCGCGCCGCGCCTGGCGGCCATCACCGTGCCGACGCTGCTGGTCTACGCGCTCGACGACCCGATGGTGACGCGCGACGCGGTCGTCCCCTTCCTGGGCGAGGCTGGGCCGGGCATGCGCCTCCAGGTGACGGCGCACGGCGGGCACTGCGGGTTCGCCGAGTCGTGGTCGTCGCTGCGCCGTGGGTCGACCTGGGCCACCACCGCGGCGCTGGAGTTCATGCAGGAGGTCAGGGGCGGGACACCGCCCCCTGGCTCATGACCCAGGAGGTCCCGATGCGACAGGCGATGCGGGTGGGTGGATGGATGCTGTGGGCCAGCGTGGCGCTCGCCGGGCGCGGCGGGGCCGACGAGGCGCCCATGCGGTTCGTGCCCCCCGACGAAGGACTGCGCCGCGTGGCGGAGAGCCCGGACCACGCCGCGCTCGGCCCGGTACGGACCGCGGGGAGCGCCGGCGTGGCGTGGCAGTTCCTCGGCCCGCTGCCGATCACCAACGAGGGATACTCGGGCACCGGCACCACCGGCGGCGCCGCCTCGGGCCGCGTGTGCGCGCTGGCCCTTGACCCCGGCAACGCCTCCACCGTCTACGCCGCCGCCGCGCAGGGCGGCGTGTGGAAGACCACAGACGCCGGCGCGCATTGGACGCCGATGAGCGACGGCCTCAGCTCGCTGGCCTCGGGCGCGCTGGCGCTCGATCCGAACACTTCCACCATCGTGTGGTACGGCACCGGCGAACAGAACCTGTGCATTGACTGCGCGGAAGAGTCCGTCGCCCACCGCGCAGTCAATG
>JBKJUD010000325.1:0-3046 GCA_046590735.1 Candidatus Eiseniibacteriota bacterium
GGACATGCGGCTGAATCTCTCCGCCGTGCTCGAGCAGGGCACGCTGGATCCGGATGACCGGTGGGGGGTGGCGGTCGCTTCGGCGATCGCCGCCCGTTCCCCGCGCCTGACCGCGGCGCTGGTCGACGAGGCACGGACCGCAGGCGTGGCGGAGGGCGTGCTGGACGACGCCCGCACTGCCGCGGTCGTCATGGGCATGACCAACGTCTTCTATCGGTTCCGTCATCTGGTGGGGAAGGACGGCTACCAGCAGCGTCCGCCGCGCCTGCGGATGAACCGTCTCGCCGCACCGCAGTCGAGCAAACGCTCGCTGGAGCTGTTCTCACTCGCGGTGTCCGCGATCAATGGATGCGAGTCGTGCGTACGCTCGCACGAGGCCGTGGTGGTGGCCGAGGGCCTCACCGAGGACCAGGTCATCGACGCCGTGCGCATCGCCTCGGTGGTGCAGGCGAGCGCGGTGGCGCTGGAGATCCCGGAGGACGCAGCGGCCACCGCGTGAGCGAGCTAGCGCACCCCGCCCATCCAGCGCAGGATGCGTCCGCGCAGCAGGAACAGAATCGCCGTGGAGGCCAACAGCCCCGCGGCGATTCCGCCATACAGCCGCACCAGCGTCGCCGGGCTGTCGGCGACGTAGAAGCCGCCGAGGTACCCCGCCAGCTTGCTGCCGAAGCTCGATGCCAGGAACCACACCCCCAGCATCAGTCCGACCAGCCGCGCCGGCGCCAGCTTGGTCACCGTGCTCAGGCCCACCGGGCTCAGGAACATCTCGCCGATGACTTCGAGGAAGTAGAGACCCGCCAGCCACAGCACGCTGATCCGTCCCTGCGCGGTGAGGATGCACGCGGGCACCATCAGCGTGTAGGCCAGACCGATGAACAGAAGCCCGAACACGAACTTGGTCGGCGTCGCTGGCTGCCGCGTGCCCAGGCGCAGCCACAGCAGCGAGAACAGCGGCGCCAGCAGGATCACGAAGAACGGCGTCAGCGACTGCAGCCAGCTCGAGGGATACGTCCAGCCGAAGATCGTCGTCTGCACCAGGTCGCGCGCGAACAGGTTCAGGCTCGCGCCCTTCTGTTCGTACGCCGCCCAGAAGCAGATCGTGAAGGCGAAGAAGATGAAGATGACGCCGATGCGCGCCCGCTCCGTGGGGGTGAGCGGGGCGCGGGGCGCGGTCTCGGTCGCGCGGGGCGCGATGACCCGGTCGCCGATGTGCGCGAGCGTGTGCCGGCGCGCCGCGTACACCAGCAGCCCCAGCGTCATGCCGACCCCGGCGGCGCCGAAGCCCCAGTGCCAGCTACCGAGCGGGTTCATGCCCATCGACGCGAGCCACCCGCGGAACGCCTCGTGCTGCGCGAGGTAGCCGCAGACCAGCGGCGCCATCATCGCGCCCACGTTGATGCCCATGTAGAACAGCGAGAAGCCACTGTCGCGGCGCGGGTCGCCCTCGGAGTAGAGCCCGCCGACCAGCGCGCTGATGTTCGGCTTGAGCAGTCCTGTCCCCGCCGCGATCAGCGTCAACCCGAGATAGAAGAATGCCATGCTGTGCACCACCATCGCGTAATGGCCGCAGGCGATGATCATCCCGCCCAGCCACATCGCGCGGCGCGAGCCGAGCCACTTGTCGGCGATCATGCCGCCGGGCACGGTGGCCAGCCACACGCTCATCGTGTAGGTGCCATAGAGCGCGGAGGCCTCCTTCGCCGAGAAGCCCAGGCCCCCCATCGCCGGTCCCGCCGTCATGTACAGCACGAGGATGGCGCGCATGCCGTAGTAGCTGAATCGCTCCCACAACTCGGTGAGGAACAGTGTGCTCAAGCCGGGAGGGTGTTCCGCCAGGCCGGGGAGGAGTCTCATCCGGGAACCTCCATCATGAGGGGCGCCGCGCGACCGGGTGCGGCGAATGCTGCACGGAACCACGACCGGGCATTGGGCGTCAACGGGGGACGCGCCGGCAATCTCGCAGATTGACCCTGCGCGCGTGCTCTCCCTACACTGCCTGCGTCGTCGCGCGGAGCCGCGACGACCCGCCGCCCTGGTCCCCACGCGAGGAACCCGTGTACGAGAAGTTCTTCGGCTTGATCGAGAACCCATTTTCGCTCACCCCGGATTCCCGGTTCGTCTACCAGAGCCGCGGGCACGACGAGGCGCTCGCCTACCTGCGCTACTGGGTCGACCACCGCGAGAGTTTTGTCATGGTCACCGGCGAAGTGGGGACCGGCAAGACCACCACGCTGTTCCGGCTCATCGACGCGCTCGATCGCACCTACGAGATCGCGCTGGTCAACAACTCCACGATGACGCCGATCGAGCTGCTCGAGGAGATCTGCCGCAAGTTCGGGCTCGACATCGAATCGCACGCGTCGAAGCCGGCGCTGCTGGCGCGGCTCGAGGCGCATCTCACACGGCTCGCCGAGCGCGGGCACGGCGCGATCCTGATCATCGACGAGGCGCAGAACTTCGAGCGCGAGCTGCTCGAGGAGGTGCGGCTGCTGTCCAACATGACGCGCCCCGGCAGCCCGCTGCTGCTGCAGATCGCGCTGGTGGGCCAGCCCGAACTCGAGCACCGGCTCGAGCAGGTGGACCTGCGCCAGTTGCGCCAGCGCATCGGGCTGCACTACAAGATTGCGCCGCTGGGCGAGGCCGAGACGGCGAAGTACGTGCATCATCGCATCGCGGTGGCCGGCGGCGCGCCACTGCGCATCTTTCCCGATGCCACGCTGGGCGCGCTGCACGCGCGCACGCACGGCCTGCCGCGCGAGATCAACCAGCTCGCCGGCCAGGCGATGCTGCACGCGTATGTCGATCGCACCGGCTCGGTGCTGCCGGCGCACGTCGACTCGGCGCTCGAGGAGATGCGCTTCGTCAGCGTGATGGACCGCGAGGCGACGGCGGAGGCTGCTCCGCCGGCGGTGCTCGCGCTGCCCGTGGCCGCTCCGCCGCCGGCCGCTCCGCCGCCGGCGCCATTGCCTTCCGCCGTCAGCCCGCCGGCGCCCGCGCTCCCGCTCCGGCCCGCTGCGATCGTCTCGCCGGTCGCGGAACCCGTCGC
>JBKJUD010000441.1:0-10681 GCA_046590735.1 Candidatus Eiseniibacteriota bacterium
TCGTCGGCGGACACACGGACGCCAGCGCGTGCCCGCCGCTCTACCAGGCCGTGGTCTGGTCGATCTTGCCGTCGCGTTGCGCGGCGCGCAGGAGCGCCCGGAACATCGTCACCCCGAGCACCAGCCATACCAGCGTGCTGCCGACTTGCGCGAGCGCCAGATGCAGGTCGCTCAGCTCCCCCAGCATCCCCGACGGCGAGGGGCCGATCAGCACGCGGCGGCACGCCTCCAGCCAATACGTCAGCGGCAGCGCGTAGCCGATGCCACGCAAGGGTGCGGGCAGCAGGTCCGGCGGAAACACCGCGCCGCAGAATAGGTAGAGCACGGACGCCGCTCCCTCGTTGATGCTCATCGCCTGCCGCGCGAACACCAGCGACGACCCCGCCAGCATCAGCCCGATCGCGATCACCGACACGATGCCCACCGCGACGGTCGCGAGCAGCACGAGCCATCGCACCGGCGTCAGGTGCAGCGGCATGTGGAGCACGAACACGCCGAACAGCAGCAGCGCGACAACCGACGCCACCGCCATCGTCCCCTTGGTCACCGCGCGCCCCAGCAGGTAGACGAGCAGGCCCGCCGGCGTGGTCACCACGTACTTGAGCATCTGGAACTGCTCGCGATCCTCGAACACCGCCCACGACAGGCCCACCAGCAGCAGCGGCACGAACACGAAGAACGCGTTGCCGACGTACAGCGCGACGAAACGCGGGTCCGAGGCGTGGCCGCCCGACACCACCGAGTACATGACGAGCAGGATCAGCCCGGTGGCCAGTGGCTTGGCGAGCGCGAAGATGAGGAAGACATCGGGACGGGTCCAGTTGGCCTCCATCTGGTAGCCCAGCCAGGCGGCGGCGCGGTAGGTGCGCCAGCGATGTTGCAGCGAGTCGTGCACGCGCCCTCCTACTGGTGCCGCATGATGAGCGTGCCATTCCGCTTGGCGGCGCGCTCCATCCACGCCATCAGCGCCGACGCCATCCACAGGAACACGACGAGCGAGACGGCCAGCAACGCGATCTCCGTGCGCAGCGGGAGCAGGCCCTGCGCGATCGCCGGCGGGAACAGCAGTTGCCGCATCGCGTCGAGTCCCAGCGCCAGCGGCAGCACCGACACGCTCGTCACCGCCCACGGCCCCAGCGCGCTCAGCGGGAAATACATCCCGCTGACCAGGAACACCGGCTCCTGCAACGCGTGCGAGAGCTGCCACACCCCGCGGCCGTACAGCAGGAACAGCGACGCCAGGCACATGCCCAGCGCGTAGAGGCAGCACAGCGTGAGCAGGAACACGGCAACCAAAGCCAGCGGGTCCGAGGGATGGAACGGGACGCGGAACACCCACAAGCCGATGGCGCCGGAGGCCACCGCGCGGATGGTGGTCATGAACACGCCGCCGATCGCCATGCCGCTGAGGATCGCCATGCGCGAGCACGGCGCCACCAGGTACAGCTCGAGCTGCCCGCCCTGCTTTTCCCAGTGGAACTGCGCGGCCATCGACCACAGCACCGCCACCCAGTACGCCATCATCACGCCGCCGATGACCACGAACGACTCGTACTCGCGCCGCGCGCTCAGGGCGCGATAGATGTAGACGTAGGCAAACATGCCGAGCACGGGGAACAGCACCTCGCCGATCATCCACGAGGGCTCGCGGGTAGCGGCGAAGACGCGGACGTAGGCGCGCCCCCAGGTGGCGCGTAGGTTGGTGACGAGGGGTTCCCAGTTCATCGCGTGGTCACCGGCTTGCCGGCGCGACGGTCGGCGCGTCGGGGTCGAGGACGTTGCCGGCGTCGTCCATGCTGCGGCCGACGATGGCCACGAAGACATCCTCGAGCGACGGATCATGCGTGCTCAGATTGTGCACCGCGTGGCCGCCGCGAGTGAGCCGCTCGAGCAGCGCGCCGACGACCGCGTTGCCGCTCACGCTCACCTGCAAGGTCATCGTGTCGCGCCCCGGAGTGGCGGCGCACCGCAGCACGCGCACGCCCGGCGTCTCGCGCACCAGCGTCTCGGCGTCCTCGCGAGCGTCGAGTTCGAGCGCCACGCTGCGCTGCGCCGACACGCGCTGGCGCAGGCCCAGCGGGCTGTCAGTCTCGAGGATGCGGCCGCCGTCGATGATCGAGATGGTGTCGCAGAGTTCGTCGGCCTCGGCCATGTAGTGCGTCGTGAGGACGACGGTGCCGTCGGGGTGCGCGACGCGCCAGTCGCGCAGGAACTGGCGGATCTGCCGCGCCGAGCTGACATCGAGTCCCAGCGTGGGTTCATCGAGGAAGACGATCTCGGGAGCGGAGATGAAGCCGCGGGCGAAGTTGAGGCGCTGCTTGTAGCCGGTGGACAGGCGGTTGACGCGCTCGTCGGCCTTGTCGGCGAGGCCAAGGCCGCCCATGAGCACGGTGGCGCGCGCGTTGGCGTCGGGCGTGGAGACGCCGTAGAACTGCGCGAACATCCACAGCGTCTCGCGCACCGTGAGGATGCCGTAGCCGGCGTTGTCGCCGCCGCTGACCAGGCTGATGCGGCGGCGCACGTCGCGTGGGTGGCGCTCGGCGTCGAAGCCGGCGACCTGCACCTCGCCCGAGGAGGGCGCCAGCAGCGTCGTCAGGATCTTCATCAGCGTCGTCTTGCCCGCGCCGTTGGGGCCCAGGATGCCGAACACATGGCCACGCGGGATCGTCAAGTCGATGCCCCGCAAGGCGTGGGTCACGCGGTGGGCACCGCGCTTGCCGCCCTGGAACGTGCGGGTGAGGCCGCGGACCCGGACGGCGGCGGGCGCGGCCGCATGCATGTCGTCAGTCATGCGCGAGAGGATACGCGTCGATGCTATCCGAGAGCAATTGGGGACGCGCGGAGGACCGCACTCCCGGTTCGGAGTCCGGTCCCCACGCGAGTTGTCCGCGTGCGAGGGCGCGTGTCCCCCGCGATCATTCGTCTAGCGGTAGAGGCCCTTGATCGCGCCCCATGTAGCGGGCTTTGCGGGCGTCGGGCAGTCCTCGTAGTTGTATGTCACGGTCACCGTCGCCGCCGCCTGCGTGCCGAACGTGATCACCAGGTTGCCTGCGCCCGATGCATTGCTGGTACCGGCCGCGAGAACCGGCATCACGACGCTCCCGCTTCCGGTGAACAGGGCAAAGTCGGTGGGCGAGATCGAGCAGGCGGAGTCCGCCT
This sequence comes from Candidatus Eiseniibacteriota bacterium, assembly GCA_046590735.1. Lineage (GTDB taxonomy): Bacteria > Eisenbacteria > RBG-16-71-46 > CAZEPH01 > CAZEPH01 > JBKJUD01. Next base: position 3,160 of record JBKJUD010000441.1, read on the forward strand.
TGTCCGCGATCAGGTTGGAGTAGATCCTTCCCGAGCCACCGCCGAAATCGACATTGCCGTCGAACGCAATGAGGTTGTCGACGTTGTAGATCACGGGCAGCGTCGTCACGAGCGTGGAGTTGTCGGGGCGAGTGAGGGTGATCGTCGCGCCGAGCGCGCTGGTGACCATGGTCGGAGATTGGTCCAGGCTCTCGAACCGGATATCGCCCTGGACGTGGCCGTCGAGATTGAAGCAGATGCTCCGCAGGCAGCCCAGAGTCTGGTTGAACTGCGGCAATGTCGCGCTGGCACTCCAGTCGGTGTTCGACAGCGGCACGGACGTGGAGTAGGAGATCATGCCTGCGAGCGCGGCAGTAGCGGTGAGAAAGGTCATGCTAGCCACGGCAGTGGCGAAGCGAAGTGTACGCAAGGTCATTGAAAGGTTGCTCCTGTCTCAAGAGCAAGTGGAGAAAGCAGAACGACACCCCTCGACAGACGCCGGTCCCACACAGGTCGAGAAGCCATCCGACGGGAATGGAGTGCGGGGCGTAAGAGTGGACCCTCGCGAAACCGGTTCCATGCGCGACGGTCAGAGCAGGGCTCGCCGAACTCGGCGGTTCCAGGGCGCACGGGGCTGGACGGCCGTGTGGCTAGTCTTCCTCGTAGTGCTGCTTCAGGGCGGCCACCACCGCGGGATCCGCGAGCGTGGTGGTGTCGCCAAGCGCGCGGCCCTCGGCGATGTCCTTGAGAAGCCGTCGCATGATCTTCCCGCTGCGGGTCTTGGGGAGTTCGGCGGCAAACAGGATATCGTCGGGCCGCGCCAGCGCGCCGATCTTGCCGGCGACGTGCGCCTTCAATTCGTCGATGAGCGCCGCGGTGCGCGCGACGCCGTCCTTTACCGTGACGAAGGCCGCCAGCGCCTGCCCCTTCACCTCGTGCGATTTCCCCACCACCGCCGCTTCCGCCACCGCGGGATGGTCGACCAGCGCGCTCTCCACCTCCATCGTGCCGATGCGATGCCCGGCGACGTTGAGCACGTCGTCGACTCGACCCAGCAACCAGAAGTAGCCCTGTTTGTCCTTCTTCACGCCATCGCCGGCGAAGTAGGTCGAGCGGTTCCAGCGTGACCAATACGTCTGCACGTAGCGCTTGTCGTCGCCGTGGATCGTCTGCAGCATGCCGGGCCACGGACGGGTGATCGCCAGGTAGCCGCCGCCCTGCGCGACCGGCGTCCCCTCGTCGGTCAGCACTTCGGCGTGGATCCCCGGGAACGCGCGGGTCGCGGAGCCCGGCTTGGTGGGCACGAGGCCCGGGAGCGGGGTGATCATGATGTGGCCGGTCTCGGTCTGCCACCAGGTGTCGACGATCGGGCAGCGGCCGCCGCCGATGGTGTCGTGATACCACATCCACGCTTCCGGGTTGATCGGCTCGCCGACGCTGCCGAGTAGGCGCAGCGAGGTGAGATCGTGCTTGCCCGGCCACTCCACACCCCAGCGCATGAACGCGCGGATCGCGGTGGGCGCGGTGTAGAGAATCGTCACGCGATACTTCGCGACCAAGTCCCAGAAGCGGCCGCGATCCGGCCAGTCCGGCGCGCCCTCGTACATGAGAATCGTCGCCGCGTTCATCAGCGGGCCGTACACGACGTACGAATGTCCGGTGATCCAGCCGATGTCGGCGGTGCACCAGTACACGTCCTCGGGCTTGAGGTCGAACACCCACTTCGTCGTCGCGTAGACGCCGGTGAGATAACCGCCGGTGCCGTGGACGATGCCCTTCGGCTTGCCTGTGGTGCCGGAGGTGTACAGCATGAACAGCGGGTCGGTGGACTGCATCGCCACCGGCGCGCACTCGGCGGAGGCGTCCTGCATCAGGCGATGCCACCAGTGGTCGCGGCCTTCCTGCATGTGCACCGCGAAGGTGCCGCGCTTGAGCACGACGACGTGCTGCACACACGGCGCCTGGGCGACCGCTTCATCGGCGATGCGCTTGAGCGGCACCTCACCGCCGCGGCGGAAGCCACCGTCGGCGGTGACCAGCACGCGCGAGTCGGCGTCGAGCATCCGGTCGCGCAACGAGTCGCTGGAGAAGCCGCCGAAGACGACGCTGTGCGGCGCGCCGACGCGCGCGCAGGCGAGCATGGCGATCGCGAGTTCCGGCACCATCGGCATGTAGAGCGTGACGCGATCGCCCTTCTTCACGCCGAGCGACTTGAGCACGTTGGCGAACTTGCACACTTCGCGATGCAGCTGCGCGTAGGTGAGCGTGCGTTCCTCGCCGGGTTCGCCCTCCCACAGGATCGCCGCCTTGTTGCGCGTGGCCGAGTCGAGATGGCGGTCGAGACAATTCACGCTCGCATTGAGCTTGCCGCCGACGAACCAGCGCGCGTGCGGCGGCTTCCACGACAGCACCTGCGTCCACGGCTTCGACCACGCGAGTTCCTTCGCCCAGCCGGCCCAGAAGCGCTCCGGGTTGCGCGCCGCGCGCTCGTAGACCTGCGGGTCGCGGGCGTGCGCGGCGCGGCGGAAGGCAGCGCTGGGCTTGAAGACGCGGGTCTCGCGCAGCAGATCGTCGAGGCCGCGCTCGGCGGCCTTGCGCGAGGCGGCGGGGCGCGTGGGCGTGCGGGGCATGGAATCCTCGGGGCTCGGGCGGCCGGACGGGTCGACGGGGGCCGGGGGGAGCGGCCACGGCGTAGTATCGGCGATGCGGCGCGGGGCGTCGAGGGGGGCGAAGTGCGCCGCACGGCAGAGCCAGCGGACGATGGTGCTATAATTCGGCGCCGTAGTCCTCTACCATTGAAGGGTCGGCGCCGGGCCTCATTCTCCGCGTGGCTGCGCCGTCGGCGTGCCCGTTCCCCGCGGGCCCGAACGAGAGGATCCGTCCATGAACCCCCGCGACCTGCGCATCCTGATTCCCGGCACCGTGCCCCTCGCACTCGCACTTGCCGTCGCCGGCCCCGCCTCCGCGGCGCCGGTCATGTCCGACACGACGCTCCACGTCGTGCGCGAGGTCAGCGGCCTCAACAACCCCACCACGATGCTGATCCTCGCTCCGGGTGACTACCTGGTGAACGAGAAGACCACCGGCAAGGTGCAGCGGGTGATAGGCGGCGTGATCCAGGCGAGCCCCGCGCTCGACCTCCCGGTGAACTACGCCAGCGAGCGCGGGCTGCTGGGCAGCGCGCTGCATCCGGACTTCCCTGCCACGCCATGGGTGTACCTCTATTACACGCGCAGCACGACCGGCGGGGACACTGGCAACTCCTCGCAGGTGCTCGACAACCGCATCGAGCGCTACACCTGGAACGGCACGACGCTCACCGCCCCCACGACGCTTCTGCGGCTGCCGGTCACGCCGGGACCCAATCACGACGGCGGCGTCATCCTGTTCGGGCCCGACCGCAAGCTGTACGCGGTGATCGGCGAGTTGAATCGCAACGGCAAGCTGCAGAACTATTCGTCTGGCCCGGCGCCGGACACCACCGGCATCATCATGCGGCTCAACGACGACGGCACTCCGCCCGCCGACAATCCCTTCGCCGGCGTGACGCGCATGGAACTGGTCTACGCTTACGGCGTGCGCAACTCCTTCGGCATGACCTTCGACGCGCTGACCAACACGCTGTGGGAGACCGAGGCGGGGCCGAACAGCTACGACGAGGTCAATCGCATCCTGCCGGGCGCCAACGGCGGCTGGGAACAGATCTCGGGCCCGGACGCGCGCAGCGCCGGCAACCTGTCCGACCTGTGGATGGCGCCGGGCGCGTTCTACCACGATCCGATGTTTTCGTGGAACCAGGTGGTCACGCCCACGCCGATCCTCTTCCTGCACACCGACCGCTACGGGCCACTGCTGCGCGACCGGTGCATCGTCGGCGACAACAACTACGGCAAGCTCTACCTGTTCCAGATGGCCGCCACGCGCGACTCGTTCGTGTTCAGCGACCCGTTGCTCGCCGATCGCGTCGCCGACAACAACAGCACCGAGGTCGCCTCGATCGTATGGGGCCAGGGCTTCGGCGCACTCACGGACTTCGACCTCGACGCCGATGGCATCCTGCACATGGTGGATCTCACCGGCGGCTCGATCTGGCGTCTCGACAACTCCGTCACCGCGATCGCGCCGCCGGGCGCGGGCGACGGCGGCCTGCGCGTGCTCGCGGCCTCCGAGGGCGGCCGCCGCTTGCGGTGGACGCAACCGGCCATCGGCGCCGCGACCCTTGCGCTGTCCGACCTGCGCGGCCGCGGGGTGCGCGAGTGGACGGCGGCGGCGACGCCGGGTAGCCTCCAACGCGAGATGACCTGGGACGGGCGCGACCGTGCGGGGCGCAGTCTGGCGGCCGGGGTCTACCGGCTCGACGTGCGCAGCGCCGGCCGCAGCGCCACCCGGATGATCCTGCTCGCCCCGCGGTGAACCCGCTCCCCCTGGGAGGCCCGACATGAGTTGGACGTACAGTGACGAATATTACAAGCAGTACACGCGCGACACGTGGAACGAGGCAGCCGAGGCCTACGACGCGGGGCTCGCCCGCCAGATGGCCTCCGTCGGGCGCGCCCTGCTGTCCGACCTCGCCGTCACCCCGTCCGATGTCGTGCTCGACATCGCCACGGGCCCCGGCGAACCGGCGCTCACCATCGCCGCGATGATGGCGGACGCGCCGGGCGCCACTGGCTCGATTACCGGCATCGACCTGTCGGCGGCGATGATCGAGATCGCCGCGCGACGCGCGGTGGAACGCGGCCTCGCCCACGCCCGCTTCCAGGTCGAGGACGCCGAGCATCTCTCTTTCCCCGATGCCAGCTTCGACGTGGTGCTCTCGCGCTTCGGCTTCCAAATCATCACCGACCCCGAGCAGGCCGCCCGCGAGATCGTGCGGGTGCTGCGTCCCGGGGGCCGGGTGGGGCTGAGCGTGTGGTGCGGGGCGGAGAGCAATCCCGGCTTGCACTCCATCATGGGTCCGATGCTCGCGGGCGCCGAGCCCGACGAGAATGGATATCTCCCCTCGCCGTACGAAATGGGCGGACCGGGTGAACTCGCCGCGATCCTGGCCGCCAACGGCTGCGTCGAGACGGCCGAGCGCACGGTGGCCGGCGCCTTCGAGGCGCCGTCGGTGGACGCCTACTGGGAGATGATGATGCGCGGCACGCCGCTCGGACATTCGCTGGCCGAGGAACCGCCCGAGGCCCAGCGAGCCATCGAGGCCGAGGCGCGTGCCAACATCGCCGCCCATGCCGCGGCGAACGGCTCGGTCCGGCTGCCCACGCTTGCCCTGCTGGTGACGGCGCGCAAACCCCTGTAGGAGGCCCCGCACGGCCGCGCGGGGTTGACGGAGTGGACCCTTGGTCGCCCCCGGGGCGGTCCGTCCGAGACTGATGCGGGGCGGGGCCCCTTTCGGGTAGTCTCACGCGCGCTGTGCCACGCGACGGACCCTCCCACGACAGGAAGCCTCGGAATGTCGAAATCATCGCAGGAAGTTGCCGCGCGCCCCGGGTGGGACGCGGGCCAGGCGCGGGGACGCGGATACGGCGAGCCCCTCGGCGCCACCGAGCGCTCGGACACGTGGTGGCTGGCCCCGCTCTCGCAGGCGCTCGGCCTGATCGCGCTCTTCGGCTACGCGACGTGGGCGGCGTTCCAGGGTCATTCATTCGAGGTCGAGGACGGCATCCGGCACTACCTGTCGCCGGTGTACTCGCCGAAGCTCACGCTGCACTGGTGGCCGTTCTCGCCGGCGCTGCTGGCGCTGGCGGCGCCGGGCGGCTTCCGCGCCACCTGCTATTACTATCGGAAGGCCTACTACCGCGCCTTCTTCGCCGACCCAGTCGCCTGCAGCGTCGGCGAGCCGCGCAAGGGCTACGCCGGCGAGACCACCTTCCCGTTCATCCTGCAGAACCTGCACCGCTACTTCCTCTATCTCGCGCTGCTCTACATGGTCTTCCTCTGGTACGACGTGACCCGCGCGTTCACGATGGGTTCGAGCTTCGGCATCGGCGGCGGCTCGCTGGCGATCCTGCTCAGCACCTCGATGCTCACCGGGTACACGCTGTCGTGCCACTCGCTGCGCCACCTCGTCGGCGGCAAGCTGGATTGCTTCTCGTGCGCGATCGCCGGCGGACCGCGCCAGCGCCTGTGGCGCTGGTCGACGATGTTCAACGAGCACCACATGCTGTGGGCGTGGCTGTCGCTGTTCGCGGTGTGCTTCGCGGACTTCTACGTGCGCATGGTGGCCACCGGGCACATCGCCGACCCCATCTTCCTGCGCTTCTAGACGACCGCACGCCGCAGCCGGCCGGCCATCGCGCCGGGCGTATCCCTCGACTTGGAGATGTGATCGGTGATGGTGACCGGCAAGCTCGAAATCCACGAACATGAAGTCCTCGTCATCGGCGCCGGCGGCGCCGGGCTGCGCGCGGCGATCGAAGCGTCGGCGGCCGGCGCGTCCGTGGGCCTGGTGTGCAAGTCGCTGCTCGGCAAGGCACACACCGTCATGGCCGAGGGCGGCATCGCCGCCGCGCTGGCGAACGTCGACCCGCAGGATGGCTGGGAGACGCACTTCCAGGACACGATGAAGGGCGGCGGCTTCCTCAACAACTGGCGCATGGCGCAACTGCACGCCCAGGAAGCCCCGGACCGCGTGCGCGAACTCGAACAGTGGGGCGCCGTGTTCGATCGCACCACCGACGGCCGCATCCTCCAGCGCGCCTTCGGCGGACACAAGTGGAAGCGCCTCGCGCACGTCGGTGACCGCACCGGCCTCGAGATGATCCGCACGCTGCAGGACCGCGGCGTGCACCAGGGTCTCGAGGTGTACATGGAGATCACCATCGTCCACCTGTTCACCAGCGGCGGACGGATCGCGGGCGCGCTGGGCTACGCGCGCAGCACCGGCAACTTCATCCTGTTCCGCGCGCCGGCCGTGGTCATCGCCACCGGCGGCATCGGCAAGGCGTACAAGATCACCTCGAACTCCTGGGAATACACCGGCGACGGGCAGGCCCTCGCCTACGCCGCCGGCGCCGAGTTGATCGACATGGAGTTCATCCAGTTCCATCCCACCGGCATGGTGTGGCCGCCTGGCGTGATGGGCCTGCTGGTGACCGAGGGCGTGCGCGGCGAGGGCGGCATCCTGCGCAATAGCGCCGGCGAGCGCTTCATGTGGAAGTACCTGCCCGAGGCGCGCCGTCACGAGTATGCGGCGGACGAGGATGAGGCGCGCGCGTGGCTCGACGCCAGCGTCGCCCGCGTGCAGACCGATGCGCGCCGTCCGCCGGAGCTGTCCACCCGCGACAACGTCGCCCGCGCCATCTACACCGAGGTGCGCGAGGGCCGCGGCACGCCGCACGGTGGCGCCTTCCTCGACATCAGCTACCTGCCGGCCGACCGCGTGCGCACGAAGCTGCCGTCGATGTACGAGCAGTTCAAGGAACTCGCCGACGTCGACATCACCAAGCAGGCGATGGAAGTCGGGCCCACCCCGCACTACATCCTGGGCGGCGTGCGCGTTGAGGCGGCCACCACCGCCACCACCGTCCCTGGCCTGTTCGCC
>JBKJUD010000053.1:0-7232 GCA_046590735.1 Candidatus Eiseniibacteriota bacterium
CGGCGGCGCCGCGCTCGAGCGCGCGCAGGCGCACGCGGTGCTGCGCGGCGCGTGGGTGAGCGAGGGGTTTCTGACCCGCGAGCACGAGGATCTGCGGCTGGCCGAGGGGGAGCGCACGCTCGACCGCTTTGTCGACGAGGAAGCGGCGTCGGCGGCGAGGCCGGACGCGGTGGCGCGGCCCTTCGCGTCACGGGTGGGCGGCGTGCGGTTGCTCGGAACGTGGACGCGCGTCGACCGCGCCGGTGGCGAGGTCGCGCTGCACGAGTACTCCTCCGGCGACGTGCGCAGCGCACGTGACCTCGCGCGGCGCGTGCGCGAGAATCGCCGGCTGGCGCTGGCCGCGCTGGCCTGGCGCGAGGTCGAGGGCGCGCTGCCCGATCGCCTCGTCCTGCACATGCTGGGCAGCGGCGCGCAGGCGGAGATTGCGCCCGACGCCGAGCGGCTCGCGCGCGTGGAAGCCGATGTGGCGCGCACGGTCGAGGGGATCGCCGCCGGCGCCTTCGCCGCGACGCCCTCGGCAATGACGTGCCGGCGCTGTGCGTTCGTGGCGATCTGCCCGGACAGCGCGGCGGCGCCCGGCACATGAGGCGACGCATGGCACGCCCGCTGCAAGGAGTCGGCGGCGCGGGGTCCGGTGCGGGGGGCAGAGAGGGAGGACGCAGGAGGTGAGAGGGATCGACCGGGCCGTGTGTAGGGCGGGATGGCTGCGAACCGCGTTCGCGGCGCTGCTGGTGGCGTGGCTTCTCGACGGGACGCTGGCGGCGCGGGCGGGCACGCTGCCGGCCGATGGCTTCCCGCTACGCGTGCGCCCGACCAATCCGCTCGATCTCCTCGGCGGTCGCCATCATCCCGAACTCCACTGGTTCACCTTCGAAACGCCGCACTTCATCTGGTATTACCACGACGGCCTCGAGCCGGTGGCGCGCGAGGCCGCGGCGATCGGCGAACAGGTGTACGAGCCGGTCACCCGCAGCTTCGCGCACCGGCCGCACCGCAAGACCGAGATGGTGCTTAGCCGGCAGGACGACATCGTCAACGGCCTCACGATGCCATGGGATCGCGTGTACATCTGGGTCCGGCAGAACGACTACGCAGCGTTTCTCGCCGGGTCGCACACGTGGCTGCGCAGCGTGGTCGCGCACGAGTTCCAGCACGTGGTGGCGTTCGACGCCATGCGCAACTGGGGCGGGCTGATCGCGTACCTCGCCGGCGGCGTGCCGGCCTGGTACATGGAAGGCTCGGCGGAGTATTTCACCGAATACTGGGATGTCCCGCGCAGTGATGGGGCGCTGCGCAGCGCGGTCTATCGCGATCGCCTCGGCCGGCTCGACCCGCACGACGAGGGGTTCGCCAAGGCGAAGTACCTCGCCTGGCAGAAGGGCGACTCGACGCTCCCCGCCATCGCCCGGCAGCGCGGGACACTCGGACTGTTCTGGTGGAGCAGCGCGTTCCGCCGCGTCGTCGGCACGAGCGAACGCGAGTGGACCGACGACTGGCGGCGCGCCATGCACACCTACTATTACGGATACGCCGCGGCCCGTGCGCCCACCGACTCGCTGGGACCGCGCCTCGACACCGTGCCGCGCCTGGTGACCTGGGCCGCCTTCGCGCCAGACTCCGCCACACTCGCTTTCAGCGGCGTGCTCGATGCCGACCAGGGAGACGCCGGGCTCTACGCGCGCGCCACGCGCAAGTCGGCGCGGTTGCGCGAGGTGCAGGTGCTGTCGGCGGGCGACTACAAGGCGCGCGCCCGGCCGGTGCGCACCTTCTCGTGGTCGCCCGATGGCGCGCAGCTGGTGACTTCGCGATTCCATCGCGGGCCGCACGGCACGCTGCTGTTCGATTTGTACGCCTGCGACGCGCGGGGCGGTCACGGCCGCTGGCTGACGCACGGCGCGCGGGTCTCCGAGCCGGACTGGTCGCCGGACGGTCGCTCGATTGCCTGCGTGCAGCAGGGCGACCGCGCCGCCGACATCGCCCTCCTCGATGTCGCCACCGGCGCCCTGCGAACGCTCACGCATTCAGGCGGCCGCGATGTGGTGTCGCACCCCTCGTGGTCGCCGGACGGCGCGTGGATCGCCTGCAGCATCCTGCGCGGCGACGATCCCGATCCGGCGCACCAGCGCGGCGCCGACATCGTCGCCGTGCGCGTGTCCGATGGCGCGCAGTGGCAGGTGACGCAGGACGTGGAGGTGGATCGCACCCCGTTCTGGTCCGCGGACGGGCAGACGATCTACTTCACGTCCTATCGCGGTGGGACCGCGAACATCTACCGCACCGCGCTGCCCTTCGAGGAGCTGCGCGTGCGGCTCGAGGCTGGCTCGCCGCCGTTCGCGCGGCGCGCGGTGGCGCTGACCGCCGACGCCGAGGGGCTGATCGCACTCGGCCGCGTGCCGCGCAGCGAGCGCCTGCTGGCGATCACGCTGGGCACGGAGCGGCGGCCGCACCTGCTGACGCTGGATGCCGGCCGCATCGCCGTCGCCCCGACGTCCGTGATGCACCCCACCGTGGATGGCTGGGTGGGACGCATGCCCGACATCTTCCCGGGCCCGGGGAATCCGGACTCGGCGCTGGCGGTGACGCCCGCGCCGTACCGGTCGCTGCGCGCGGTACGCCGCGAGAGCATCGCCTTCCTGCCCTATGTCTGGGGCGGCGCCGCGCTCTGGAGCTATGCGGACCCGCTCAGCGTTCACCAGTTGCAGGGCATCGGCTACGTCGACGTGACCAATGGCGGGCGCCTGGGGGGCGCCGCGACGTACACGCATCCGTTCCGTCAGGGCACGTGGGCGTTGTCGGCCGATGTCCACAATCCGGTGTCGACCGTGCGGTTTTACGATGGCCAGCTGCTATACGACGCGGCGAGCGGGCCACGGCTGGTGGTCGAGTTGCCCTTCGGCGGCCGCGGGTCGCTGCAGTCGGAGCATATCGCGCGGGCCAGCGTCGAGGCGCACTCGCGCCGTCCGCACTACAGCGGCACGCTGGACGACTTCGAGTTGCCGCCGCCGGAACGCGGACGCGAGGCGCTGGCGTCCCTGGCCTACCAGTGGCGCTCCGCGCGGCCGCGGCGCGACGACTTCATCCACCCGCTCCAGGCCACGGGCCTGCGCGTGCAGGCCGATGGCGCCGACTGCGGGGTGTGGGGCGATGTCTCCTATCGTCGCGTCATGGGGGAGGCGTATGCCGTGCGGCCGCTGGCGGGCAGCGCCGCGACGGTGGCGGTGCGCGGCAAGGGCGTGAGCCTCGGCGGGACGCCGCTGGCGCAGGATATCGTCGGTCTTACCACCGACACGCCGGCCACGGCTCCGGCATTGTCGCTGCTCGGCTGGCACGGCCAGCGGCTCGCCTCCGTCGACCGGCTGCGCGGCGACACCCGCGTCGAACTCGGGAGTCAGCTGGCCTTCGGTTCGGCCGAACTGCGCGTGCCTGTGGTGGCAGGGCTGCCGGTGTCGGCGTTCGGCGTGCGGGCGGGGCCGGTGACCGGTGCCTGGTTTCTGGACGCGGGGCGCGTGGGGTCCGCCGGTGTCTCCACCGGCTGGCATGCGACGACAGGTTTCGCGACGCGCTGGTCGGTGCTGGTCGGCGCGGCGCCGGCGGTGGTGGCGGAATGGGGGCGCGGCACCCCGCTCGACGGGCCGCAGCGCGGGGCCTGGCGGGACTACGTACAGCTCACCTACGGTACGCCGTTCTGAGAGGCGACGGCGCGGCGCCCCACGGTCGGCCGGCGGCGCCGCCCCACGCGAAAGCGGTGCGAGGCCGCAGCCCCGCACCGCGTGTCATGCCGCGTGTCGCGCCGGCTCGAAGCGCGCCGCGATCTTGCCGGCCTTCGCCGCCGCGACGCGGGCGTCGATGGTGGCGCCGTGCAGGTTCTGCAGGAACGACTCGATGTAGGTCGGGCGGCCGGCCGCCTTGTAGTCGAGCATGTAGGCGTGCTCGAACACATCCAGCACCACCAGCGGCGCGAAGCCGGCGACGTTGCCGTCCTCGTGGAGCCCGATGAAGTGGTTGTTGATGCCGCCGGTTGCGGGGTCGAGGTAGGTGATCGCCCAGCCGATCCCGCGGGTCTCGCCGGCGTTGGTGAGGTCGGCCTTCCACTCGTCCAGCCCGCCGAACTCGGCCTGCGCGAGGCGCGCGAACTCGCCGTTGGCGTCGATCGAGCCGCCGGCGGTCATGTTGCCGAAGTAATATTCGTGCAGCACCATGCCGTTCATCTCGAAGCCGAAGCGCCGGCGGCGGTCGGCGTAGGCCATCGAGCCGCCCTGCCCGGCGCCGCGCAGCTCGCCGAGTTCCTTGCGCAGCGCGTTGGTCTGCGCCACGTAGCCCTTGTAGAGTCCCCAGTGGTCGTCGATCTGGGCATCCGAAATCCCGGTCAAGCCGCTCGGCTTCAGTTCCTCACGCACCGTGTACTCGCTCACACCTTCCTCCTCGTCAGGGCTGCGACTTCCGCCTCAGGCCCCCCTCCGAGGACCGGCTGCGCGATGGTGACACCACGCCGCCGGGCTCGGTCGGACCCCGGTCCGCCTGCCTCAACCATTTCGGGCGGCTGGCTCGCTGTCGGGCGTGCCCGCGTAGCGCCGGGATGCCGGACACGCGGATTCCGCCTACACTGCCTGCATGCCGACCGTCGCCGACTTGCTGCGAGCTGATCCGTGGTTCTCGCTCGCGCTGTTGCTCGCGTTCGCGTGGATCGTTGCGGCGATCGTGCTCGGGCGCGGCATGGCGCGGCTTCCCCATTGGGAGGCGGAAGAGGCTTCGCTCGGTTCCGTCGACGCGAAGGGCGGCGGCGCGGACGAGCTTCCCAGCGCCAGCCTCATCGTCGCCGCGCGGGACGAGGAAGCCTCGATCACCCCGGCCATGCGGTCGCTGCTGGCGGTGCGTGGCGTGCGCGAGGTCATCGTGGTCGACGACCGCTCGACCGACGGCACCCCGCGGGCGCTGGCTGCGCTGGCCGACGGCGACCCACGCCTGCGCGTCGTGCGGGTGGACGCGCTGCCGCCGGGGTGGCTCGGCAAGACGCACGCGCTGAGCCTGGGCGCGGCGGAGGCCCGTGGCGACTGGCTGATCTTCACTGATGCAGACGTGGTGTTCGCACCGGACGCGGTGGAGCGCGCCCTGCGCCTGGCCCGTGCCTCCGGCGCCGACCACATCGCCGGACTGCTGCACATCGACCGCAAGACCCTGCGCGAGCGGGTGTTGATCGGGACGTTCTGGCTGCACTTCCACCTGGGGATGCGGCCGTGGCGCGCGGCCGACCCACGCTCGCGCGCCGCGGTGGGCATCGGCGGGTTCAACGCGGTGCGCCGCGGGGCCTACGACTCGGTGGGCGGACATCGCGCCGTGCGCCTGGCGGTGGTCGACGACATGGAACTCGCGCGCGAGTTGAAGGCGCACGGATTCCGCACGCGGGTGGTGGTCACCGGGACGGCCGTGCGGGTGCGCTGGTACGCCGGCGTGCGCGACATGATGCGCGGGCTCACCAAGAACTTCTTCGCCGGCGCCGACTACCGTGTCGGGGCGTCGGTGGCGGCGGCGGCCAGCATGCTGCTCACGCACCTGGGCCCTCTGGCGTTGCTGGCGGCGCCGTCGGCGGCGGTCGGCCCGTTCACGCGGGTGGTGGCGGCTGTCGCGTACGCGGCGCAGGTGGCGGCGTATCGGGCCTCGGGCGAGCGGTGGTCGGTGGGCGTGTGGTCGCCGGCGGGGGCGGTGTTGGCGACGATCGCCCTGCTGCGCTCGATGTCGCTGACGCTGGTCCGCGGCGCGGTGGTGTGGCGCGACACGCGCTACCCGCTGACCGAGTTGCGCGCATTCCACCGTGCGGCGCTGGCGCGTCGCGCCGCGTTGTGGCGGGCCCGGCGGACACACGCGGGCTTGGCGACGCCCGGCATCGACGAGGAAGCAGTGCATCCGACCGCCGACTCCCCCCGTGGTCCCGTGGCGAAACGCGCAGGCGACGGTTGATCCCCGCGAGCCCTGCGCGTAGTGTTCGGCGCCCATGAGACTCCTCCACATTGCCTGTCAGGATTTCCGCGGCCTCACCGTCTCCGTCGACCTTCCGCCGGAGGGCGTGACGGTGTTCACCGCCGGCACCGGCGGGGGCAAGACCAGCGTGCTCGAGGCCGTTACCTGGACGCTCGCCGCCCAGTCGGGCTCGCCGGCTCCGGGACCCGAGGGTGCGGACCCGCGCACCACCGTGCGGCTGCGGTGCGAAGTCGCCGGCGCCGCCCACGATCTGCGCGCCCCGGCGGGATTCGCGCTGCCCGCCTCCGTCGCCGCGTTGTGCACGGCATGGGCGGGGGTGCTCGGCCCGGACCAGCCGGCCGAGCGGGAGGGGCACGCGCGGCGCGTCGTCTTGTCGGAGGCCGAGCGCCAGGCGCTGGCCGGCACGCTGGACCGTCTCGCGTCGCTGGAAGCGCGTCGCGGCGACGAGGAAACCAATCTCCGCTCGCTCACCGAGGAGTCCCGGCGACTGCAGAAGCAGCTCGATGACACCGCCCGCTGGGACGGCGTCACCGAGGCGCAGATCCTGCGGGCCGGAGTGTTGGCGGAGGCGTGGGATTCGGCGAGCGCCGATTCGCGCCGGGGGCGCGCCGAACTCGCGGCCGCGCTGGCCGCCGCGCGCGCGGCGGGCGACGACCCGGAGTGGTTCGCGTTGCTCGAGCGACGGGCGACCGCGCTCGCCGACCAGGACCGCGGCTTCCTCGAGCGCGCCCATGTCTCGATCGAGCGCCTGCGCGCGGGGCTGGTGGAGGATCGCGAGGTGCTGGTCGAGGCCACCACCGCGCGGCACGCGCTCGCGGAGCGCAGCTATCGCGACAGGATGGTGTTCGGATGGTGCACCACGCTCAGCGGCTTCGCCGGCGCGTGCGCCGCGGCGGCCTACCTGTTCAACTGGGTGCCGGAGAACCTGCTCGACCCGCTGGCGCTGCCGGTCGCCGCGGGCGCGGGGCTGACGGCGGCGCTGGTCCTCGGCGGCGTGTGGACGCTGCGCGGCCGCTCCACCCGCCAGCGCGACCGCTCGCTGCAGCAGCGCGAAGACGAGTTGAAGGGCGCGATGCGCACCAAGGCGGCTGGGGTGGTGCGTATCGAGATGCGCGTCGCCGAACTCGGCACGCAGATGGGATTGCCGGAGGGACGCTCGCTGTCGGAGGACCTCGAGCGCCTGGGCGACGTGCGACGGGTCATCGGCCCCCTCGAGCGGGCGGCCCAGGATGCCGAGCGGCGCGTGCAGGTGGCGG
>JBKJUD010000359.1:0-3832 GCA_046590735.1 Candidatus Eiseniibacteriota bacterium
GACGCGCCGGCGGCCACCGCACGGATCGCGCGGAACAGGTCGTCGAGATCCGCGGTGCGCCGGATGGCGCCCATCGCGCCCTCGGTCACCGCGAACTGCAGGCAGTCCTCGCTGGCATCGCAGCGGTGCTCGTCGTCCTGCACCGGCACGCCGTCGCGTCGCGGCGGACTGAGCAACATGCAGTGCGCCTCGCCGCGCTCGGCGATCGCCAGGATGCGTGCGTCCGGGCACGCCTGCCGCAGCTTCGGCACCGCGATGCTGCCCTCGTTGTCCGGCAGGCGCAGTGACAGGACGATGACGTCGGGATGCAAGTCGCGCCAGGCGGTGACTGTGGTCGCGATGCTGCCACTCTCCGCGACCACCTCGAAGTCCGCTTGCGAGGCGAGGACAGCCATCATGCCCTTGCGGTCGAGGGTGTGCTCGTCGGCCACGACGATGCGCACCGTTGCGGTGGCCGATCCGGCGGGACGCGGGGGCGCCGGGTTCACGAGCTGGGACGCCGGTGCCGTACCGTGGGCGGGGCGGCGGCGGGAGGTGGAGCGTCTGGGTGGTGAGCTCATGAGGTCGTCTCGCAGGGTAGGCGACGGTCGTGTTCGTGAACGGATCACAACTCACTTGGAGAGTACCATATGCCCGCGCTGCAGGCGCGGCAAGGAACTCGGTGCTGAGGCCACCGGCGCGCGCCGACCCGGGAACCCCGTGGCAGATGCGGTGAGATGTCGCGCAGCGGGCCGCACCGTCGAGGTGACGGGCAGAGCTGACGATGCCTCGGCGCGTCGCGCGATTTCCGCGGCGACCTCGCCCAGGAGCCCGCGCGCCGAGCTGCGCGCGCAACCCATCGCCATCCGGTTTGTGCTGCCGTCGCGCGGGGTGACCGCGACGCGATAATCGACACGAATGCCGTCCGGCACATCGTGCAGTTCCCACGAGCCGATGTAGGACTGCACGTCGCGATGCGCGACATCGCGGAATCGGATGGTGCGCAGCGGGGTTTCCTGGACGCTCAGGAGCAGGTGGATGGTCCGGTTGAACACGAGGATCCGGCAGGCCGCGGATTGCTCGACGAGCAAGGTGTCGGCGGTGCGCACGCGGATCTTGCTGTGGCGCATCGAGGACACGAACTGGTCGAGCGCGTCGTAGTCGGTCAGCACGGACCACGCGACCGCGCGCGGCGCCGGCGTCACGAACGAGCCATCGAGCCGAAAACTGCTGCCGGTCTCGACGACCGCCAGCAAGATCTGTGGCGCGTCCGGAGTGGCGCGGCACGCGGCTGGCGCGAGCATGGTGGCCACCACGGCCATCGCGATTCCGAGCGCCCTGTGCGTGACGCGCATGCGTCCCCCCGTTCTCGTGAGCCCCGTGATTTCTGTACCGCGCGCCGGGACCGTGCCCGGCGCGCCCTTCCGCGAGGTCAGAACGCCACCACGCCCTCGATCATCACGCCATGGAACTTGCCCCCGTTGCGGATGTCGGTGGCGGGGAAGTCCTCATAGCTCTGGCGGACGTACTCGCCCTTCATTTCCAGGTTCGGGGTGATGAACCACCCGCCGCCGAGCTGCGTGCGGTTGATCGTCACGTCCGCCGGCATGCCGAACAGCCGCCCGCTGGCCGTGTTGTACCGTCCGGCGACATAGAGCTGGTTGGCGGCGAACCGGTAGACACCCTCGCCGGCGTACTGCTTCCACGTGCGGTGGCCCGCTTCGCCGGCCTTGTTGCCGTTGGCCCGCTCGATGTTGCCGAACAGTTCGAGGCCGTGGACCTGCACGAAGGGATTGAGTACGACCGCGGTGACCATGTTGCTGAGGCCCGGTTGCAGGTTGCCCGACCAGGCCTGCGCCGTGGTGGTCGAGGCGACGTTCTCCAGCACCTCGTAGTAGCGGGCGCCCGCGCGGTCCCCGCTGTAGAGCGTGTTGCTGATCGACTTCTTGGTGGAGTACATCGAGCCCGTGACCCGCACGCGGGTAGTGGGCGACATGCGGCGGTCGAAGCCCACCTTGGCGAGGATGGACGGCGCGCGCGAGGCGGGCTTCTCGATGTTCCCGCGCACCTCGCCCCCGGTTCCGCCGAGCATGACCATCATGTCGCCACTGCGCACGTAGGCCTCAGCGCCGATCTCCGTGGTGAAGGCATCCATGATCAGGTTGCCGACCAGCGGGTTCATCATCGCGTTGCCGTTGTCGGTGCGGCGGAAGTGCATGTCGCCGTAGTTGACTTCGAAGTGCCCGACCTTCAGCGTCACATGCTTCATCAGGTTGTCGAGCGCGGCGACGTGATACGGCGATTCATCGATCAGCAGGTAGCCGTCCTTGACCCACGTCTCCTGGTGATGGCGTGACGAGAGAAAGCTGGTCATCTGCAGGCGGATGCCCTGCGCCAGCTGAGCGTCGATGTACAGGTTGGCCACTGCGTTGTTGAACCCGGCACCGATCGTCATCAGCTTGTTCAGGTTGACCTTGTTGACCACGTTGGAGTCCGCCGAGTTCGAGTGCTTGAGATCCTGGTACTGCTGGGTGAAGGCGCCGCCGATCTGCACGGTCATGCCGTCGTACGGGGCGCCCGCGACCTTGGGGGGCTCGAACAGGTTGATGCCGCGCGCGTCGTGAGGACGGAAGTACTGGATGTCGTCGATGCGGGACTTCACGCGGGCGTCCGCGCCCGACGCGTCCGTCGCGCCGACGGTGAAATAGGGAACGGCGGTGGGCATGCCGCCCTCCGCGAGGGCGGTGGGGACCGCGAGCAGCGAGACGGCGGCAGCCAGCCCTCCGGAAAGCAGGCGCCGTCTGGAAGAGTGCATGAATCCGTTCATCGTGTGGTCCTTTCTGTCGAATGACGTGGATGCACCGTGCCGCACTCGCGCGGTCCCCGGCGTGGGTCGTGCCATTACTTGCTGGCCTCCGCGTCGGGCGCGAACAGCAGGTCATAGACCACCACGATGTCGTTCCCCGCCTTCACGGTGCCGAGCATCATGGTCGGGGGCTTGATGCCGTAGTCGGTCATCTTGAGGGGCTGCTTCCCGGTGATGCGCACGCCACCGCTGACGAACTGCGCGGCGGCGAGCAACGTCACCTCCTGGTCCTTCCCCGCAATCGTGAGGGTTCCCTTCGCCTTGATGTCGAAGGATCCGGGACGCTTCTCGTCCGAGGCGAGGGTGCACGACGACAGCAGGAACCGGATGCGCGGATACGTGGTCGATTTGAGGGCCTTGTAGAGATTCTTGTCGAGGCCACCGGTCTCGGACTTCAGGCCGGCCACGGGGATCGTGACATCGAGCGACTTCAACGACCCGCCGCGCAGCGCCCGCACCAACGCGGGGGTCGTCGTCGAGCCGTCGGGGACCGTGAGCACGCCGACGGCCGTCACCGTGTGCGTCTCCGACGTGAACGGGTGCAGGGTCGAGGTGCCCTCGATGCGCAGTGTGCTGGCGGGTTGCGACATCACGCGCAGTGTCTGCGTGGCGGGCGCGTCGGCGCCCTGGGCGCCACGTGGCAACGCCAGGAGCAGGCTGGCGAGGAGGGCGATCCCGGCGCGCCGGCTCCGCGGGACGAGAGGTGCGGGATGCAGCTTCACGGTCATGGTCCTTCCGTCGATGACGCCCCGCCGGCTCGCCGAGTGATTCGGCGTCGTCACGGGGGCTGTCGTCACCAGGTACGGAAGCATCATCGTCGCGGCGGGGGCGTGCGGCTAGGCGACGGGCGGGTGAGTGCGCATGGTCCGATCGGACCACAAGCCGGACAGCAGGTGCGGCGTCCGGGAAGCGGGACGACGGCTATCCGCAGGTCCCCAGCCAGACGGCGGCGGCGGCGCGGGTGTCGGCGAACGGCGTGTTCCCGAC
>JBKJUD010000114.1:0-3715 GCA_046590735.1 Candidatus Eiseniibacteriota bacterium
CCGCGGCTCAGCTCAGCCACCCGCGGCGGCTAGCGCGCGCCGGGCGTGGAGGCGGCGCGCCGCGACTGCACCACCTTGCGCACCAGGAGGACCGCCCCGATCACGATGATCGCGCCGATGGCCCCATCGGCCCGATGGAAGTACGGGCCGAGCGTGTCCCAGTGCTCGCCCATCTTGTAGCCCACCCAGGCCAGCGCGTAGCACCACGGGAACGAGCCGATGATCGACAGCGCGAGGAACGGCCCGAAGGGCATGCGGCTCATGCCGGCGGGAAACGAGATGAAGGTGCGCACCACCGGCAACAGCCGGCACACGAAGGTGGTGGCCTGGCCGTACTTGAGGAACCAGCGCTCGGACGCGTCGATTTCGTGCGCGCTGATCAGCAGGTACTTGCCGTAGCGGTCGATGAACGGCCGCCCGCCCCAGCGGCCGAGCGCGTACGCCGCCGCGGAGCCGACGCCGCATCCGATGGCGCCGGCAAGGCCCGCGCCCCACAGCGTGAAATGCCCCTGCAACGCGAGGTAGCCGGCGAAGGGCATGATGATTTCGCTGGGCAGCGGGATGCAGGCGCTCTCGATCGCCATCAACAGGACGACGCCGGGATAGCCGAGAGCATCGATGACGTGCGTGATGAAGTGCGCGAGGTGTTCGATCAGGGCGGTGAGAATCGGGTGGTCCTCCGGGAGATGCGGCATTCTTGGGGTCGACGGCAGACCGCGTCAAGTGGCGAGGCGTGCACCCCCGGCGGCCGGCCAGAAAGCCACAACCCCGCGCCCACGCGCAGGTGCGTGCACACGGGGTCGTCGGGTCCCTCCTTGCGCAGGGAGCCAGGCATGTCGAGGCAGGTCAGTTCAGGCTGAACTTCACCGGGACTTCCACCCAGACCTCGACGGGCTTGTTGTTGTTCATCGCCGGCCGCCAGCGGCTGGCCGCCACCGCCTTGGTCGCCGAGTCATTGAGCAACTGCACGGACTTGGTGATCACCGTCTTCTTGACCATGCCGTCCTTGCCGATCAGCGCCTGGACCTTCACGGTCCCTTCCAGCTGCGCGTCGCGCGCCAGTTCCGGGTAGACCGGCTTGGGCATCGAGACGAGCGTCGGCGCGTCCTCGTAGTAGACGAACTCCCCGATCTTCGGCGTCTCGTCGTCCGGCGGGGCGGCGATGACGATGTCCTTGCTGCCCCCCATGTCCGTCGCGTTCGGGTTGAACGACTGGATTTCCTGCTGCGTCGCGATCGTCTGCTCCTTCGGCGCCTGCGCGTCGGGAACCGGGACCGGGACACCCACCACCGGTGGGGCCGTCGGCGCCGCGACCGCCACAGGGGGCGGAGGCGCCTTC
Organism: Candidatus Eiseniibacteriota bacterium; assembly: GCA_046590735.1. GTDB lineage: Bacteria > Eisenbacteria > RBG-16-71-46 > CAZEPH01 > CAZEPH01 > JBKJUD01. The sequence goes on from JBKJUD010000114.1 coordinate 1,340, forward strand.
GACAGCGACGGCGGCGGCGCCAGGATGTTGAACTTCTGGATCACCACCTTGCGCTCGCCCTCGCGCTTGGCCATGAAATAGTTGTACACCTTGATGCCGCCGATCAGCGTCGCGTGGATGACGATGGCGATGATCAGCGCCTTCGTCAGGAAGCGCTGCGCGACCGACTTCAGTTCCTGCGAGCCGTAATGCGGCGGCGGAATCATCGCGCCGGCGGGGACGCTGGGAGCGCTCATTGGATGCCCTCCACCTCTGCGCGCTCCTTGGCATCGAGCTTGGCCAGCCCGAAGCGCGAGACGCCGTGAATCTGCAACTGGTCGATGATGTCGACCATCGCCTCGTACTTCGCGTCACGCGCGATCTTGATGACCACGACGATCTTCGGATTCGCCTTCGCCTCGTTCTCGACGATCTGCGCGAGATCCTTGTTGTCCTTGGCCTTCTTGTACGGATTGACGCTCTGATCCCCGACCGAATAGTAGATCCGCGGCCCAGGCAGCACGCGCAGGGTCATCACATTCGACTGCGCCACTTCCACCTTGGCATCCTTCGGCGGCAGGCTGATCTCCAGCGCCTGCGGCTGACGGAAGACGGTCGTGACCATGAAGAAGATCAGCAGCAGGAACGCCACGTCCACCATCGGCGTCATGTCGATGCGAATGCCGACCCGGCGCTTGCCTTTGCCACCGGATGATTGCGGGGTATCTACAGAAGCCATGTCATCCCCTCCGTGTCCGATCCAGCGAGAGTGAGGCTACGCTATTGGATCTTCTCGCTGTTGAAGTCGGTCACGACGTTGAAGGTGGTCGTGTTGGTGTTCTGCAGCGCCTCCATGACATCCTGCATCGCCCCGTACGGCACACGCTTGTCGACCTTCACGATCATGCGGGCCTGCGAGTTCTCGAGACGTGCGGTCTGCAGGACGGTCTCCAAATCCGCCAACCCGATGTCGAGGGTTTGCGTCAGGATCTTCACGCTGCCGTCGCTGCGGTACAGCGGCTTGTTGTTCGCATCCACCTGCACCTTGGGGAACGTGATGTCCATGGAACCGTCCTCGAACACCGAGAGCAGGATGACCTTGGACTGCGGCACCTTCAGCTCGGAGTGCGAGACCGGCAGCTTGATCGACTTCTTCTCCGGCGGCTTGAACGTCGTCGTCATCATGAAGAAGATCAAGAGCAGGAACGCCACATCCACCATCGGGGTCATGTCGTTGATGACCCCGAGGCGCTTGGGCTTCCGGACCTTCGACATTTACCGGTTCTCCAGGCTGTGCTCGGTGAGAAGCTGCATGACCTCCTGCGACGATTCCTCCACCTCGTAGTTGAAGAGGTCCACGCGGGTCACGAACACGTTGTACATGACGATCCCGAGAATACCGACCGAGATTCCACCGGCGGTGTTGATGAGCGCCTCGGAGATCCCGAGGGCGAGCTGCACGGCGTCCGGCGCACCACCCTGGCCCATCGCGTGGAAGGACCGGATCATCCCGATGACCGTCCCGAGCAACCCCACCATGGTGGAGATCGAGGCGATGGTCGACAACGCGATCAGGTTCCGCTCGAGCAAGGGAGTCTCGAGCGCGGTCGCCTCCTCGAGGGCGCGCTGGGTCTCCACCATCTTGCGTTCCTGGCCGAAACCCGCCTTGCTCGCCGAGGCGTAGGCGTCGAAGCCGGCCCGCAACACGTTGGCCGCCGACCCGCGCTGGTCCGCGCACAGCTTCGAGGCCTTGGCGATGTCACCGGAGACGAGGGCCTTCTTGACGTCGCTGATGAACAGCGACATCGGGCGCTTCCCGGTGGCCTTCCCGAGTGTCAAGAGGCGCTCGATCACGAACGTGAAGAGCAGGATGGACAGCGCGATAAGCCCGACGACCAGGGGGCCACCGTTCTTGACGAATTCTGGCAACAGGAAGTTGTAGATCGCGTACGAGATCCCCAGCGCCAGAACGAGAACTACCCACATGAATGCGCCCTTCATATCTGCCGTCTCCTCCTAAGAGTCATCCGCGTCACTCCCCGCCGGCCTCAGCGGCTTGCACGCCAGATGTGATCGAGAAAGTTTCCGTCCGTGCACGAACGACGGGCGGGGACGCCAGCCTGGCCGTCGTCCCTCGCCCTCGATCATGTCGTTACTTCCGCGTGCCGCCCGCCGAGGATCCGCCACCGGATTTCGCCGCATTGGTCACGAAGTCGAGACTCTTTTGCGCACTGGTGTTGCTGGGATCCAGCGCCACGGCCTTCTGCAGCGTGGCCTGTGCCGCGGCCAGATCCTTCAGATAGTACTGCGCCAGACCGGCCCAGCCCAGCGCGCTGGAGCGCGCGGACGTGTTGTCCTGCGGCAGAAGGCTATCCGCCATCGCGAGCGTCTCCACGG
>JBKJUD010000040.1:0-6649 GCA_046590735.1 Candidatus Eiseniibacteriota bacterium
GTGGCCGGCGGGATCCGCGCCGGGCGAGGTTGTCGCCAGCGGCGGCGGGGTGCACAATCCCACGCTGATGCGGCTGCTGCGCTCCGAACTGGGCGCGACGCCGGTGGTGAGCGCCAGCGAGCGCGGTGTCCCCGCCGACAGCAAGGAAGCCATCGCCTTCGCCCTGCTCGCCTGGCGCACCGCGCGCGGCGAGGCAGGAAACGTGCTCGGCGCCACCGGCGCCCGTCATCCGGTCGTCCTCGGCTCGATCACGCCGGGGACAGGGGTTCACGCCAGGGAAAGGCACCGCCCATGACTCGACGACTCGCCGTTCTCGCCGCCGCGGTCTCTTGCGCCGCCGCGCTGCTGGCCAGCTGCGCCACGCCGCCGCGGCCGCCGGTGCTGCCGCCGGATCGGCCGGCTGGTCCGCGAGCCAAGGCTCCCACCGGCGGCACCGAGATCCGCATCGGCGTGTGGGTGGACTCCGACGAGGTGGTGGTGTCCTCGCCCGGCGGATTCCTCCTCGGGCAGGACCACGAGCCCGCGCCCATTTCCGATACCACGCTCACCGTGCAGCGCGGCGGCGACGACAACACCATCGTGCTGCTGAGCGACGACGGCCGCGCCGAGTCCGCGCGCATGACGCTCGCCGCGCGTCGCAGCGGCGGCCACGTGAGCGTCGCCGGCCGGTCGTATCACGGCCGGCTCGAAGTGTTCCGCGGGCGCCGCGGCGGCGTCACCGTCGTCAACATCCTGCCGGTCGAGGACTACCTGCGCGGCGTGGTGCCGAGCGAACTCGGCCACGTCAACGACAGCCTGCTTGCCGCCGCGCAGGCGCAGGCGGTGGCCGCCCGCACCTACACCCTGAGTTATCTGGGCCGCCGCAAGGCCGACGGCTTCGACCTGCTCAGCACCACCGCCGACCAGGTGTACGACGGCATCAAGGGCGAATATCCCACCGGCGACCGCGCCATCCTCGCCACCCGCGGCATCGTCGCGCGCAAGGAGGGCGCGCTGATCCGCTGCAACTACTTCTCGACCTGCGGCGGCATGACCGCCGACGTCGAGGAAGTGTGGAACGAGGACCCGATCAGCTATCTGCGCGCGCGCCGCGACCGCGCCGGCGACGAGCGCGAGGCGTTCTGCAAGGTCTCGCGGCTGTACCGATGGAAGGAAGTGTGGCCGGCGGACGAATTCCTCGACCTGCTCACCAGCAACGGCCCCACGCAGTTCCCCCGCAACGGCGCGGTGCCCGGCGGCGAGCTGCTGGCGGTGTACGTGCGCGATCGCGGCCCCTCGCACCGAGTGAAAGACCTCGAGATCCGCACCCGCGGCGGCGCCTATCACCTCACCGGCGACCGCATCCGCCTGGTCCTGCGCCGCCCGGGCCACCACGAGCAGATCCTGCGCTCGACGCTGTTCTCGACCGTCGTCCGCCGCTCGCACGGGCGGGTGGTGGAGGTCGAATTCGACGGCGGCGGCTACGGCCACGGGGTGGGGATGTGCCAGTTCGGCGCGATCGGCATGGCGCGCGCCGGGTACTCGATGAAGCAGATCATTGGGCACTATTACAAGGGCGTGGAGCTGGCGCGGGTGTACTGACGAGGCGGCGGCCGTTCGTGGCCGCGGGGCCAATGCCCCGGCCCGGGGCTTCAGGTCCGCGCCCCGAGGCAATTGACACCGGCCCCGGCTGCCGATATATTCCCGGGCCTACAGATTTGCGGGGTCGTGGTGCAGTCGGTTAGCACACTGGCCTGTCAAGCCAGAGGTCGCGGGTTCGAGCCCCGTCGGCCCCGCCATTGTGAAGCCGCCGGAGCGTGAGTGCTCCGGCGGCCTTTTTTGTCGGAAGGCCGGCCACGTGCGGGGCGAGTCTTTGAAACGCCGTCGGCCTGACGATTCACGTCGTGAATGGATATCAGTCACGGCATGAATGCATCGACACTTCCGCGCCATGTCGTCACCACGCTGACCGCCCGGTTGCGCACCCTGCCCGCCGTCGTCGTGACCGGCGCCCGACAAACCGGCACGAGCACCCTTGCCGAGGTGCTGGCACCCGGCCGGCGTCGCTCTGTGACCTGCGATGACCTGGACGCCGCCGACCTAGCGCGCAGCGATCCGCAAGCGCTCATCGGTGGCTCCCAGCCCGTGACACTGGACGAAATCCAGCGCGAGCCGGGGCTGCTTCGCGCGGTCAAACGCGCGATCGACCACGACCGCCGGCCAGGGCAGTTTCTCCTGGCCGGATCGGCGAACCTGTTGCGGATGCGAGGCATTTCCGAATCGCTGGCGGGGCGGGCGAGCTATCTCACGCTGTGGCCGATGACGCGCCGCGAGCAACGCGGTCTGGGCCGGTGTGGGCGGTGGGAAGATCTGCTTGCCGCGAATCCGACGGACTGGAGGGATCTGTTGCTCGCCGACACCTGCGAGCCGGAAGACTGGCGAGCGCTCGCGCGCCGCGGCGGATTTCCGACGCCCGCCCTCCACATGACGACCGCGGCGGACCGCTCCGTCTGGTTCGACGGCTACGTGCGCACGTATCTCGAACGTGACCTGCAGGTGTTGTCGGCGATCGCGGCGCTCCCCGATTTCCGACGGCTGATGCGTGCCGCATTCCTTCGAGTCGGGCAGCTGGTCAATCAAACGGAACTGGGACGCGATGTCGCGATGGCGCAGCCGACGGTCCACCGCCACCTGAATCTGCTCGAGACCTCGTACGTGCTTGTGCGCGTGCCTGCCTATGCGGTGAATCGCACCAAGCGGCTCATCAAGTCCCCGAAGCTCCATTGGGGTGACGTCGGCCTGGCGCTGCATTTGGCGGACGACTCGGATCCGGCGGGCGCGCATCCGGAGAACATCGTCCTGCACGACTTGCTGTGCTGGCGCGATGCGCGCCTTGATCGGGCGGAGATCTTCTACTGGCGCACCACGACGGGCGAGGAAGTCGACTTCGTGATTGAAACCGGCGACAAGCTCCTGCCGATCGAGGTCAAGGCGACGTCTCGCCCGCGTCTCGCGGACGCCGTGCGACTCCGCGGCTTTCGAGAAGAATACGGACAGGCGGCGCACCCGGGACTCCTGCTCCACACCGGTTCGAGAGTGGAGTGGCTCACGCCCGATGTCCTGGCCGCGTCCTGGTGGAAGGTGTGCTGAGGCAGTCCCACCCGCCCTCAACCACCGCTTGCCGTGGCCGAGCTCCGCTGCAATGATGCGCCGTCTGAGTGGCTCGCCGGGCCCGCAGCCCGGCGGAGTGGAAATCAGGACTGCGCCGCGCGCGCACCGAGCTGTCCGCGCGCCGGCCGTTCTCATGGAGGAGCGATCATGAATTGGGCGTTGTTCTCGATGGATGGCCTCCTGCTGGTGTTGCGCTGGATGCATGTGTGGTTCGGGATCGTGTGGATCGGCCTGCTCTACTACTTCAACTTCGTCCAGGGCGCGTTCTTCGCCGAGACGGACGCGGCGACCAAGTCCGGCGCGATCCAGAAGCTTGTCCCGCGCGCGCTGTGGTGGTTCCGCTGGGCCGCTCTCTGGACGATGGCGCTCGGCGCCACGCTGATCGGTCTCAATGGCCACGTGTATGGTCCCGAGTACTTTTCCTCCGGCCCCGGGATCACGATCATGATTGGCGGGCTGCTCGGGCTGGTCATGGGCGCGAACGTCTGGATGGTGATCTGGCCGAACCAGAGGATCGTGATCCAGAACGCCCTCGACACGGCGGCCGGCCAGCCGGCCAACCCGGCAGCGGCGGCGGCCGCGGCCAAAGCGGGCCTCGCGTCGCGGCACAACACGCTGTTCTCGATCCCCATGCTCTTCTTCATGCTGGTGGCGCGCCACCTGGCGATTGTGATCGACCCCGCGGCCAACCGGATGGTGTTGTGGGGCGCGGTCGTCGTGATCATCGGCGTGCTGGAGATCAACGCGGTCAAGGGGAAGCTGGGCGTCATCACCACGGTCAATGGGGTGATCGCCTGGGGGTTCGTGCTGGCCGCCGTGCTGTACGCGTGCTTGGAGCTGCTGGTCTAGGCTCGCGAGGCCCGCTGGCGCCGATTCCGTCGCGCGCGTCAATCTGGTAGCCTGCGTGCCATGCTCACACGCATCGTCGTCCTCGGCGCCGGTTTCGGTGGACTCGAACTGACCACGATCCTCTCCGAGGCGCTCGGGGATGCGATCGACCTGCTGCTCATCGACCGCAACGAGAGCTTCGTCTTCGGGTCCTCGAAGCTGGATGTCATGTTCGGGCGGCGGACGCCGGGCGCGACGCGGCATGCATACGCCGCGATCGCCAAGCCGGGCGTCCGCTTCCTGCGCACGACGGTGCAGCGCATCGATCCGGCGGCGCGCCGCGTGGTCACCGCGGACGGGGCGTTCGACGCCGACATCCTCGTCGTCGCGCTGGGCGCCGATCTCGACCTCGCGGCCACGCCGGGCCTCGCGGAGGGCGGCAACGAGTTCTACACGACCGCCGGCGCCTTCGCGCTGCGCGAGGCGCTCGAGGGATTCGCGGGTGGGCCGGTGATCGTCGGCGCGACCTCGGCGCCGTTCAAGTGTCCGCCGGCGCCGAGCGAGGCGGCGTTCCTGCTGCATGACTTCCTGACCGCCCGGGGCCTGCGCGAGCGCAGCGACATCAGCGTCGTGTTGCCGCTGCCGCGTCCGATTCCGCCCTCGCCGCAGACGTCGGACGCGATCCTCGCGGGGTTCGCCGAGCGGGGCATCAACTTCGTGCCGGAGCGGCGCATCGTCGCGCTGGATGCAGCGCGCCACATGGCGCGCGTCGACGACGGCAGCGAGCTGCCGTACGCGCTGTACCTCGGCATCCCGGTGCATCGCGCGCCCGCGCAGGTGCGCGAGGCCTTCGGCGTGGCCGACGACGGCTGGGCGCCCGTCGATCCCCGCACGCTTGCCACGCCGTTCGACGGCGTCTATGCCATCGGCGACGTGGCCGACATCGAGACGCCGATGGCCGGCGTGTTCGCCGAGGGCCAGGCGCGCGTCGCGGCCGCGTCGATCCTCGCGCGGCTGCGCGGGGAGGCAGCGGCCGGGCCGTACGACGGCGCTGGCTCGTGTTACATCGAATTCGGCGGGCACCGGGTCGCGCGCGTCGACGTGAATTTTCTCAGCGGGCCGAAGCCGACGGCAGAATTCCAGCCGCCGTCGGAGGCGCTGGCCGCAGAGAAGGGCGAGTTCGGCGCGAGCCGCGTCCGCCGATGGTTCGGGCGCGCGTGGACGCCGACGGAGTAGGAGAAACCGGCAGCCGGCGGCACCGCCACCGCATTGGTGCTACGATACGGCGCACGGGCCGCAACGCCCGGGACGCGGTCTCGACATGCCGCGCCCATTGCAGAAAGGGGTGCACGATGTCCACGCTTCGCTCCGCGCGAGCCTCCCAACAGGTTTTCGGATTCCTGCTGGCACTCACGTTCGCCTTGGCCACGCTGCTTACCGCCTCACCCACCGCCGCCGCCGTGCAAGTCGGACAACTCGCGCCCGACTTCACCAAGACCGACCTCACCGGCGCCACGCAGACGCTGTCCGCGTATCGCGGCAAGATCGTCGTGCTGTTTCTCCTAGGCTACAACTGACCGTATTGCATCTCCGACGGTCCGTCGGTGCAGAACGACATCTACGTCTACTACGCCAACTCCAAGCCGGGCCTCGTGACGGTGCTCGGCCCCGACTGCTGGAACGGCACCGCCGGGCAACTGACCGCGTTCAAGAACTCCACCGGCGCCACGTATCCGCTGCTGCTGAGTGGCAGCAGTATCTCGACGCTCTACGGCATCGCCTACGACAACTACCTCGTCGTCGACCAGACCGGTATCATCCGCTACATCTCGCCGGTCGGGCAGCCGCAGGGCACGCGCTACGATCTCGCCGCGATCCGCGCGACGATCGACGCGTACGCGCCGACGGCTGTGGGGGACCCTGCGAGCGACGGGGGTGCGCCGCGCCTGCGATTCGGACCGAACCCGATGCGCGGCGCGGGGGTGTTCGTGGTGACGCGCGGTGCGCCGGGCGTGCCGGCATCGATCTCGATCACTGCGGCCGACGGTCGCGTGGTGCGCCGCCTCGCCGTGTCCGGCGCGCGCACGCAGCAGGTGGTCTGGGACGGACGCGACGAGCACGCCCAGCCGTCATCGAATGGGGTGTACCACGTCGTGTTGGCAGAGGGCGGAGTGCGGACGGGGGAGAGCCGGATCGTCGTGATTCGGTGACGGAGGGCACCTCGCGCGCTGATGTGAACTGCGTCACGCTTTGCCTACTCCCGGCGCTCTCCACCGTGTAGACTCCCCACATGACCTTGACCTCCGGCGCCCGTCTCGGCCCCTACGAAATCCTCGCGCCGCTCGGCGCGGGCGGCATGGGCGAGGTGTATCGCGCCAAGGACACGCGGCTCGGCCGCGAGGTCGCCGTGAAGGTGCTCCCGCTGCATCTCTCGGCGAATGCTGAAGTCCGCGCGCGGTTCGAGCGCGAGGCGAAGACGATCTCGTCGCTGAATCACCCGCACATCTGCACGTTGTTCGATGTGGGCCGCGAGGGCGACATCGACTATCTCGTGATGGAGCTGGTGGAGGGCGAGACGCTGGCGCGCGCGAGGCGCTGCGCCAGCGTCTCGCCCTCCACCAGCTCCATCACGAGATAGTCGATGTCGCCCTCGCGGCCCACATCGAACAAC
>JBKJUD010000156.1:0-2822 GCA_046590735.1 Candidatus Eiseniibacteriota bacterium
CGCCCCGACGCACGCGGGAGACGCAGTCGCCGCGCGCGCGTCGGTGTCCCCCGCGTCCGCCAGCTTCGGGAGTGTCTCGTGAGCGACGTGGCGGCGACTGCGCGCGCCGTCGCGCCGCGGGCCGGCGACTTCGCGTCGCTGACCAAGCCCTTCCTGTCGGCGCTGGTGCTTGCCACCACCGCCGTCGGCATGGTGGTCGCGCCCGGCGCCCCCGACCTCTCGCCGTGGCGCGCGATCGCCACGCTGCTCGGCACGGCCGCGGCGATCGGCGCGGCGAACGCGCTGAACTGCTGGTGGGAACGCGACATCGACGCGCTGATGGAACGCACCCGCGACCGTCCGCTGCCGGCGGGCCGCATGCGGCCGCCGGAGGCGCTCGCCTTCGCCCTCGTGCTCGCGGTCGCCGGCATCGGCCTGCTGGCCTGGCAGGTCAACGCGCTCGCGGCCGGGCTCGCCGCGCTGGCGCTGGTGAGCTACGCCTTCGTCTACACGCCGCTCAAGCGGGTCACCGCGTTCTCGACGCTGGTGGGCGCGGTGCCGGGCGCGATTCCGCCGGCCATCGGCTGGGTGGCGGTCACCGGGCACGTGGACCCCGGCGCGTGGGCCCTGGTGGCGATTCTGTTCTTCTGGCAGCCGGCGCACTTCCTCGCCATCGCGTGGATCTGCCGCGAGGACTACGCGCGGGCCGGCATGCCGATGCTGCCCGTGCTCTACCCCGCGGGGCATTTCGTCGGCCGCCAGATCGTGCTATACGCGCTTGCCCTGTTGCCGGTCTCGCTCGCGCTGATTCCGTTGTCGCGCGCGGGGGAAGTCTCGCTGGTGGGCAGTCTGCTGCTGGGCGCGGGGCTGGTGGCCATCGCCCTGCCGGGCGCCTTCCGCGAGCCGACCTACAAGGCGGCGCGCCGCACGTTCCTGGCGTCGATCGGCTACATGTTCCTGCTGCTGGTGATCCTGTCGGCCGACTGCCTGCTGATCGTCGGCCGGGGAATCTAGCGTCGCAGGGCGCGGCGCCGCGCTTGATCCGTTGCTTCCGGCCCGGCGTCCAGCGTACTATCCGGCGCTTGCCGCGCCGAACACCCGCGACAGCGCCGGGTCGTGTGTGACCGGCGAGGCGACAATGCATTCGCACCCCCCAGCGGTCCCGCGCCTGACGGGGCCTTGCACAAATCGAAGGAGGACAGCGGTGGGCAATCGACTCCCGGTCTTGCGTGGAGCGGCCCTGGCGGTGCTGGCTGGACTGGCGTTGGTGCCAGCCACCGGCCACGCGCTGCCGGCGTACGCGGCGCGCGAGGGCATGCTCTGTTCGCAGTGTCACATCAACCCGACCGGCGCCGGACAGCGCAATGCGTTCGGCTTCACCTACCTGCAGAACGGGCACAGCCTCACCCCGCGCCCGGTCGCGGAAGACGAGGACGCGCCGCCGCAGTTGTCCAACAAGGTTGGCGACTTCCTCTCCTTCGGCATGGACGGCCGCCTGATGGCGTACACGTCGCAGACCGAGCGGAACATCATGGGACTGTTCCTGATGCAGGGCGGCTTCTACGTGTCCGCCGACCTGCCGCAGGGTCTCGGCGTCTACTACAACAACGACCTCGGACAGACGCGCGATTTCTTCGTCACCAAGCGCGGCGGGGTTCCCGGTGTCTCGTACGTGAAGGTCGGCAAGTTCAAGCCGCCGTACGGACTCAAGCTCGATGATCACCAGAGCTACATCCGGTCCGGCATCGGCTTCGGCACGACCTCGCAGGACCTCGGCATCGAGGTGGGGCGCGAGGTCGATGGCCTGTCGGTGATCGCGGCGATTCTCAACGGCTCGCAGAATCCCGGCGTCGGGCAGATGGATGACAACGCCGCCAAGGCGGCCTCCGGCAAGGTCGAGAAGCTGGTCACCGTGCCGATGCTGGGCAAGGGACGGCTCGGCGGCTCCTACTATTGGAATCACCAGGGCGACGTGCGCTCGGTGCGCTACGGCGGGTACGGCACGCTGCAGGTGGGCGAGCGCTGGACGCTGCTCGGCGAACTCGACCAGGCGGTCGACGATGGCCTCACCGACGCGGACGGACAATATCGCGACGGACATGCGGTGGCATATGGCGAGGTGATGCACAAGGTGTCGCGCGATCTCAACCTGCGGGCGAAGTACGATCTCAACTACACCGCGGTGGGCGACTACGAGCGCTATACGCTGGGCGGCAATTGGTTCTTCACGCCGTTCGCCGAGGTGCGGTTCGATTACCGGTGGAACACCGAGACGCCCTCGCGGCGCAATCCCGGTCATCTCTCGGTCGTGAAGAACAACGATGCCTACGTGCAGCTCCACTTCCTGTTCTAGCCGGACCCACTCGCGCTCTTCGGACGCTTCGGAGGAAATCATGCGTTCTCGCATTGCTATTCTGGCGGCGGCGGGTCTGCTCGCGCTGGTGACGGTGCTCGCCGGCTGCGTCGACGCCTTCCGCACGTACACGGTCGAGCCCGTCGGGCCGCCGACGTGGAACGGCGGTCCCGGCAAGACCAGCATCAAGGACCTCGTCGCCTCGCCCGGTGCCCACTGCCTGAACTGTCACCAGGGCAACGGCATCGGCGTGCTGTCGACCGGGTACAAGCTGGACACCTATGCCAACGCCACCGAGCCGTACTCCACGCCGGGCGGCGATACCCACGACTCGGTCATCGCCGGCGATCCCGACAACAGCATCCTGATCTGGCGCCCCGAGGGCCGCACCAACACCGGTGGCATCCCCCCCCCGATGCCCTTCGATGGCTGGGTGGGCGAAAGCGACCGGACGCCGATGGCGCCGTCATCGTACGTCGCGCTCTTCCGC
>JBKJUD010000432.1:0-8892 GCA_046590735.1 Candidatus Eiseniibacteriota bacterium
GGTGGTGTCGCGCAACACCCACTGCGCGCCGACGCGGGCGCGGGCGGCACGCAGCTCCGCGGCGCGCGGCGCGCGCGCGGGCGTGCCGCCGCCGCGAAAGCCCCACGCCACGACCAGCGGGCGGATGGTGGGATCGAACGCGCCGCCGCTCAGCCGCGACCAGCGCAACGCCGCGTCCAGCACCTCGCCGGTTTCCGGCGCCACGGGCACCCAGGCAGACTCGGCGGATTGATTCAGTCGCGCGACGTCGCCGGTTTGCCGCCAGTCGGTGAGCAGCGAGTCGAGGCGGGCGACTTCGGCAAAGGCGGCGTCGAGCCCCCGCAGAGCCGTCGCGCTATCGGGGGCGAACGCGGTGACCTGCAGCAGCGCGCCCATGGTCAGCCGCGCACCCTCGACGCGCACGGTGTCCGCGGCGGGCGCGGCGAGGGCCACGCGCGCAAAGAGCGCGCCGGCGAAGACCCCCGCGGCGAGGCGCCTCATCGCACCTGGCGGCGCGATTGGATGCGGCGCGACTGCCGCTGGAACGCGAGCACCCAGCCGCTCAGCACCAACACCAGCAGCGCAAGCGCCGAGAGGTCGATCGCGACGCCGAGCGCCGCATGCAACTGCCCGCCGTGCAACGCGGCGACGAGCCCGATGCGCGATGCGGCGCCCGCGCCGGTGGCCGCCGTCAGTCTCTCCCACTCCCCCGCCACCGTGCGCCGGAACACCCCTGCGCCCGAACGCACCACGATCGCGCCCTGGGCGCCGAACGTCGCCGCCTGCACTCGCGCGTCGAGCGCCTCGGCCGGCACGTCGGCATCCTCCCAGACCTCGCCGCCATCCTCCGACACGTACACGCCGCCCGACGCGGTCGCGATCAACACGCGCTGCGCCGCAGCCGGATCGAACGCGACCGCCACCACGTGCGTCGCCGGCGCCTGCAGCAGCACGTCGCGCCACGTGCGCCCGGCGTCGCGCGACTCGAACACGCCGCGCGCGGTGCCCACCAGGAAGCGCCCGGGCACGCGCGGATCGGCGGCGAACGCGGTGGTGCGATCGTCCAGCGCACCGGGATGCGGAGGCTCGCGCAACACGCGTGCGGCGAGGTCCGGATGCCGCAGCGCGAGGCCGGTTACCGCGACCAGTACGACGAGCAGCGAACACAACACGCCGAGCCACCGATGCAGTCGTCGCATGCGCGCCTAGCGTGTCCCGGTCACGGCGGCGGGATACAGCGCCGCGAGCGTTGCCACCACGCGGCGCACGCCGGCCGCCATCGCCCACGACGACAGCGTCGCGCCGGAGACGTGCACGAGATCGCGATCGATGGCGATGGCATCGCGCGGGGTCTTGCCGCGGAACTGCGCGAGGAACCGGTCGCGCCGCACGGCGTCGCCGCGGCTCTCGCGATAGACCAGCACCGAGACTCGCTGCACGGTCAACGCGGGATCGGTGACGACGAAGAACGTGATCGGATAGTACTTGCCCGTCTCCTCGGCCTGCATGCCGTAGCCGAGCACGCCGCTGGCGCCGCGCGCGACGAACACCACCGCCACGGAGTCGCGCAGCCGGAAGCCGATGCGCCGCGCGGCCTGCTGGCGGACTGCGGGCGAGAGCGCGCGCGATTCCCGGGTCACCGATGCGGCGGCGGGAAACGCCTGACGCATCGCCTGGTCGGCGGAGAGGTAGACGCGCTCGACCGCGGGCGGTGGCGCAGCGGCGCGCGCCACACCGATCGTAGGCCCCGCGAGCGTCAGGCACACGGCACACGCCCAATTGTAAGGCGAGCCTAACTTCACTCGCATGTGGATCCCGGCATCGGAAACTCCGCGAAAAACTGGACGAGGGCAAGACGGCGAGGAGGGAAAAAGTGGTGCGCCCTCAAGGGATCGAACCTTGGACCCACTGATTAAGAGTCAGTTGCTCTACCAACTGAGCTAAGGGCGCACCGTTTGTCCTAAGACACGGGAAACTACCGAACTCCGGCACGCGCCGTCAAGCCGATTCTGGGTCAGCGCGCGCGTTTCGCGGGCCTGTCCCCTGCCACGATCCACGCCGTGCCGGGGATGCGCACCACGGGGCCGCTGAGGTGCGCTGCCGCGCCGTCCACCAGCGCCGCCCGCACCTGGCGGCGCGCCTTCACCGAGAGGCCACCGAGCAGCTTCCGCAGCGTGCCCGAGGTGTCGAGGTGGATGTCGGCGAAGATCTCCGGCGAGGGATACACGAAGCTCACGTGCGCCAGGGTCGTCTCGAGGCGACGGAAGCCGGCCTCCTCCATGCGCCGCGCCAGCAGCCCGCGCCGCGCGAAGCGCATCGGGTGCGGGCTGGTCTCGGGGTCGGGCATCTCTTCGATGTACGGCGCGACGGCCTCGCTGGTGATCCGGAAGAATGGGTTCACCCGCGCCGAGGCCCACACCGCGAACGCCGCGCGGCCGCCCGGGCGCAACGCGCCGAGCAGCGTCTCGAGCATCGCCGGCACGTCGTCGGCGAACATCAGGCCGAAGCGCGAGGTGACGCGATCGAAGTCCGCGGCGGGACGCATGCGCGTGACATCGCCCTCGCGGAACGTCACGTTGCGCACGCCCTGCGCCGCGGCGCGGCGGCGCGCGGCCCGCACCATCGACCGCGCGACGTCGAGGCCGACGACCTTGCCCGCGGGCGCGACCCACGAGGCGACGCTGAGCGTCGGTTCGCCGAGGCCGCAGCCCACGTCCAGCACGCGATGTCCGGGCTCGGCCCGCAGCGCGCGCAGCAGCGGGATGTTCACACCCTGCAGCGCGTGCATCAGGAACGGCTCCCACCGCTCCCAGGCGAGCCCGGTCTCGTCCCAGCCCTCCGCGACCTCGGTGCGCCACTCGCGCCCGGGGGCCAGCGGCCCGCGCCGCACGCTCACCAGGCCGCCGAGGCGCGCGAGCCGTGGCTGCGCCGCACCAACCACCAGATGCCCCAGCCCACGAGCAGCACCGGCAGCAGCGGCGCCACCACGCCGATCAACCCGACGGTGAGCGCCACCAGCAGTCCCACGCCGCCCAGCACCGCGCCGATCAGCAGGAACGGCAGCGTCAGCAGAAAGCCCAGCAGGTGGAACACGGCGCCGAGAATCTTGAACGGCAGTGTCACCACCGTCGCCACCAGGCCAAAGACGAGTCCCAGCGAACCCACGACGACAGCCGCCGCCAAGCCGAAGATCCCAAACAACAGCAGACTCAACATGGACGCCTCCAGGAAAGGAATCGCGACCGCGCGCATCGCCGGCACGGCCGGGCCGGACTCCACCCACATGGTGCGGACCGGACGCCTCAAACGCAAGAGCCTCGCAGCGGGTTGCGGGATCGTGGATGCGGGTTCCGTTGACCGCGCCCGCGCGCGTTGCTAGCCTTGTCGCATGCTGATTCCATTCGTGCGCCACGTGCGCGCCCTTGCCGCCGCGGCCGCCGTCGTGGCGCTCGCCCTCCTCGCCGTCGCTGCGACACCCCCCCATCGCGCCGCGAAGGCGCCACCGAAGGCCTCAGGTCCGCACGCCAAGGTCATCCTGATCGGACTCGACGCCGCCGATTGGTCGATCATGCGTCCGGCGATGGCCAACGGCTCGATGCCGAACTTCGCGCGCGCATTGGCGCACGCCGCCACCGGCGACCTGCTGACCATCCAGCCGATGACCAAGTCGCCGGTCATCTGGACGACGATCGCCACCGGCAAGTCGCCGCGCAAACACGGCATCAACGATTTCCTCGACGGCACCATTCCCACCACGTCGAACCAGTGGCAGGCCAAACCGGTGTGGGACATCCTCGGCAGCGCCGGGCGCTCGGTCGGCGTGTTCGGCTGGTGGGTATCGTGGCCGGCGCAGCCGGTCAATGGCGTGCTGGTGTCCGACTACATCGGCTACGGGCGCGGGCTCACAGAGCACGGCGTGCAGGATCTCGTGTATCCGTCCTCCGCGCTGAAATCCATCAACCCGATGGTGGTCTCCGCGTCGTCGATCACCAACGCGGAGTTGCGCCCGTTCCTCGGCGCCGATCCCGACAGCCTGCGCTTGCCGACCGAGGCCAAGAACCTGCTCGAGGAACTGCGCTGGATCATCGCCGCCGACCGCTCGTTCGTCGCCATCGCCAATGCCTACGCGACCGGCGCCACGCGGCCCGATTTCTTCGCGCTGTACCTGCGCGGCATCGACGCGGCCGGGCACATGTTCTGGAACTACGCCTACCGGCAGGACGCGCTGACCCCGGGCGCGACCACGAAGGTGCTGACGCAGCTGTTCTCGACGGTGATGCCGCGCTACTACGCGTACACCGACTCGCTGCTGGGGCCCTTGCTGCGCCAGCTGGATGACAAGACGACGCTGGTGGTGTGTTCCGACCACGGCTTCCAGGGCGGCCGTGGCGGCGGGGTCAACGCGCACCGGCCCGAGGGCATCGTGGCGTTCGCGGGCCGCGGCGTCGCGCCGGGCACGCTCTCGGGCGCCACGGTGTACGACATCACGCCCACCATCCTGTCGATGTACGGCTTGCCGCGCGCGAAGGACATGGATGGCGTCGCGCTCGCCGAGGCGCTCGATCCCGCGGTGTACCCGATGGTGCCGCCGACGCTCGCCACCTACGAGACCGGCACGCGCACCGCGAGCGCGAAGAAGGCGAAGGCGATTCCCTCCGCCGTGGATGAGGAGTTGAAGGAGCGCCTCAAGAGCCTCGGGTATATCCAAGGCAAGTAGCGGGCAGGGCAGGTAGCGACAGGGCCGCGCGCGGCGCGGCGGCGGCTCACGCCAGCGGGCGGCCGTCCATGTCCGCGGGAATCGGCAGGCCCAGCCGCGCGAGGATTGTCGGGGCCATGTCGATCATGTGCGCGCCGGTGAGATCGAGCGTGCGATTCGAGAAGATGCACCCTGCGGTGATCTCCGGATCGACGCTGCAGTGATCGGCGCTCCAGAAGCGGTCGTTGTCTTCGAGCACGTCCTTCGGAATGCCGCCGAGACTGGTTTGCCACGACACGCGAAACCCTGACTCGAGGCCGAGCACGAGGTCCGGCATCTCGGTGAAGTGGCCGCCGCTGTAGATCTCCTCGCGGCGGTAGACGCGGCGCACCACGCGCTGTCCCTTGGCGTCGCGGATGTCGGCGAGTCCCGCGATCAGCTCATCGCGCACGCCCTCGTAGTCCTCGCCCGGCGCGACGATGCCTTCGCGCTCGCGGCCCTGCAGGTTGATGTAGACTTGGCCGAGTCCCAGCGCGTAGGCGCGCGTGCGGCTCCAGTCCACGTTCGGCCAGAACTGCCCGCGGCCGAACAGGTCATCGAGATTGCGCTCGCGGCCGGGCTCGCCGGTCAGCGTCAGGTAGCCGTGGCGCGCGAGCCACGTGTTGGTGTTCAGCGCCTGGCGGAAGCTGTGGAAGCCGTGATCGCTGATCACGAACAGGTCGGTGTGCGCGTCGGCGGCGGCGAGCGCCTTGCCGACGATGGCGTCGGCCTTCTGGTACACTTGCAGGATGGCGTCGCCGTGGATCGCCGCCTGCGACGCATCGTACGCCGGGTGCAGCGGGTCGATCAGCCGCCAGAACATGTGCTGCACGCGATCGGTTTCCATGAAGACGTCGATGAGCAGCGACGAGGGCCGCTGCAGCATGTAGTCGAACATCTTCGCTTCCTGGTCGAGCGTGTAGTGGAGGTCCTCGAGGAACACTTTCGGCGAGAGCCGCTCCTCGTCGAACGCCCAGGTGTCGGTGGCCCAGCCGAGCGTCTTGTAGTAGCCGATCGACTCGGCAAGCTTGGCCGCGAAGGCCTTCGGGTAACTGATCGGCAGCACCGGATGCATCGGGTGGAAGTTCACCGGCGAGCAGTAGATCTGGATCTCGGGATCGAGCGCGTTGACGTGGAAGCGCGTCATCCCGGTGATCGAGACCAGCGGCGTCAGCTCGAAGGTCACGTTGAACCAGCGCGACCACGCGCCCACCGGCACGCGCTCGCTCTGGCCCTGCAGCTCGATGGTCACCGCGGTCTTGCGCTCGAGGCGAAACACCACCGGCGCGACCACATCGCGCGAGCGATCGTGCACCGGATTGCGCGGTCCGTGGATCACCGATTCGATCAGGCCGTTGACCGGGCGGATCTGCAGGATCTTGCCGCCGAATTCGGTGTCGGCGCTGCTCGGCGCCTCCGTGCTGTAGAACGAATAGGTGCCGAGCGTGCCACGCAGGTCCGGCACGCCGAGCCCGGAGAGCAGCGCGCCGTTGACCGGCTCCGGCGGGAAGGCGACCGGCGCGTGGATCACGTCGGTGCGCAGGCCGGCGTCGGAGGTGTAGCGCCACAGCGAGGTGCCGTCGCGCCGGTTGGTGATGTGCGCCTTCTGGATCGGGATGAGGTCGAGCAGGAACTTCGCCTTCTTCACCGTCACCATCGAGAAGTCGGGATAGTAGGTGTCGGGATCGCGGCGGAGGAAATCGTAGATGTTGGTCTTGCCGGGATTCATCCCGGTGGCGAACGACGACCAGCTCACCGGCGTCTGTGCGGGATTGGTGGTGCCGAGTTCGCCGAAGCTGCCGCTGTCGCGCAGCGAGGCGAGGTGCGGCAGCTTGCCCTCCGCCATCCACTGGCGCGCGAGCACCGGCGACAGTCCGTCGAAGCCGAGGACGATGACGCGTCGGCCGCTGGGCGCCGGCTGCGTGGCGGCGGCGGCGAGCGCTTGCGCGGCCTGCACGCTGGGGCTGAGGGCGGCGAGCGCGGCGCCGCTGACGGTGGCGCCGGTGTTGCGCAGGAAATCGCGCCGACTGAGGCCGGGCTCTCGCAGGTGGGTGGGCATGGTGGGATGCAGTATCGGCGTCGCGCGGCGAGGGATCAAGCCCGCTGCGCGACGCCGTCTCGTGACTGCCGGGGTGTGGCGCGACCGCTAGAACGGAATGTCGTCATCCGACGGGAAGCCGCCGCCCATCTCGTCGCTGGACGCGGGGCCGTTGGCCATGGCCATGTCGTCCTCGAATCCGCCGCCCCCACCGGCCATGCCGGCGCTCATTCCGCCGCCCTGACGGGCGCCGCCCCCACCGCCGCCGCCACTCCCGAGCATCTGCATCGTGTTGCAGATGATCTCGGTGGTATAGCGCTCCTGGCCTTGCTTGTCGGTCCACTTCGAGGTCTCAAGCCGCCCCTCGACGTAGATCTGCCGGCCCTTGGTGAGGTACTGCTGGCAGATTTCCGCCGTGCGTCCGAACGCCTTGACGCGGTGCCACTCGGTCTTCTCGGTCCAGGTGCCGTCCTTGCCCTTGATGCGCTCGGCGGTCGCAATGCGCAGGCTCGCGATCGGCATGCCGCTGTTGGTCATCCGGACCTCCGGGTCCGCACCGAGATTGCCCACCAAAATCACCTTGTTGACGCCTGCCATCCTGCCTCCTGTACGTGCGACCCGTGATGTCCAAGTTGTCCGGGGGATGGAGAGCATACACCCTGGGTCCGACAATCGGTCGGTCGAGAGACGGGACTCCGGCGCCCGGCGCCTTGACTTTCCCCGTCCTTCCCCCTACTCTGCCTCACCTCACAGACGGCGTGCCGCAGTTTGGCGACCCTGTCGACGAAAGTCCGGGGCGTGGCGCAGCCCGGTAGCGCACCTGCTTTGGGAGCAGGATGTCGGAGGTTCAAATCCTCTCGCCCCGACCACTTACGCCGGGCCGGCGGATGGGGCGCCCGTGCGATGGGCGCCGGTCTGGGCCGTGAAATGCTGGTGGATGTAGCTCAGTTGGTAGAGCACTGGACTGTGGCTCCGGTTGTCGCGGGTTCGAGCCCCGTCATCCACCCCATTTTCGTGTCGGCGGCGGGGTCCCCGCCCGCCGATACGGTTTGACCCTCAAGTATTGGCCCGCCGGGCCCGAGAATTCCTCGTGTGGAGATGTCCCACGACCCCCTGCATCGATCTGTCGGCACCCCTCCGACGGGCGATGACGTGGTCCCTACCCGACACGAGACTCCCCTCTTTCGAAGGAGCGAAACATGCCCGAGATTGGCGTCATCGGAACCACGCAGGCCCGCTTTCAGGCCCGCGCGTCGCAGCGCGCCGAGCATCTGCAGGATGTCTCCGAGCGGCTGGACCACGTCGCGACGCGGCTGGCCGCGCGGGGTCACGAGGAAGCAGCCGGCAACGTGTCCAACGCGGCTGATCGCATCGCCGCGCGCGCGGCGAGCATCGGCCGCGCCGTCGCGGCCCATGTGGCCGATGCCATGCCCCCTGTCGTGAGCAGCGAGAGCGGCGCGGATTCCGACGGCAAGGGTGCCCTCATCGACCTGATCGCCTAGGACTCGGCCAGACGCGGCAGCGGCATTCTCCCCGTCCCGCGCGCCGCGCCGGCCCTTCCGCTGTCCCCCGCTTCCCGGGGCGCCGATGCTAGGTGCAAGGACAGCTCTCCCCCCACGCTTGTCGGGGGGGAAGAGCGCGGGAGGCAGCATGGCCGTCGACACGACTCTCTACACGCTCAACACGGGCTACCACCGCACCGCGATGTCGCGCCTGCGCGAAGCGAACGCGACCGCCAGGCAGAAAGTGCGCAGCAAGGCGTTGCGCACGCGCGTGCGAAAGATCCCCGTCGCCGTCCAGCAGGCCAATGCCCCGCAATTCGAACTCGCGACGATGCTGCGCATCTCCGGCGGCAATCTCGACGTGTTCGCCTAGTCCCGCCTCGCATCTTGCGCCGTCTGCATCGCACCGGATCCTCCGTCTCCTCCCCAGGGCGGCTCGACCCCGAAGGAGGTACCATGTTGGAAGACATCGCCACACGTCCCGGCCAGTTGCATCCCGCCGCGCGCCCCGAGAAAGTGGTCGGCATTGCCGCGCACGTGGAGAAATCCTCGCCCGCGCTGGCCTCGCCGGAAAAGGTGGGCGCGCCGGAGAGGGCGCTGGAGGCAGCGAGCAAGCTCGAGCCGCGCCGCAAGGTGAT
>JBKJUD010000038.1:0-3691 GCA_046590735.1 Candidatus Eiseniibacteriota bacterium
CTCGAGGCCGCGCGAGGCCGCGGCGAGGCGCTCGACCACCTGTTGCTGCACGGTCCGCCCGGGCTCGGCAAGACCACGCTCGCGCACATCCTCGCGCACGAGATGGGCAGCGAACTGAGCGCCACCAGCGGCCCGGTGCTCGAGCGCCCCGCCGATCTCGCCGGCTTCCTCACCGCGATGCCGGCGCGCGGCATGCTGTTCGTCGACGAAATCCACCGCGTGCCGCGCATCGTCGAGGAGTACCTCTACCCGGCGATGGAGGACTACGCCATCGAGATCCAGCTCGACAAGGGGCCGGGCGCGCGCACCCTGAAGCTGTCGCTGCAGCGCTTCACGCTGGTCGGGGCGACGACGCGCGCCGGCATGCTGTCGAAGCCGCTGCGCGAACGCTTCGGGCTGCTGGCGCGCCTCGACTACTACAGTCCCGACGAGTTGTGCCACGTCGTCCGCCGCTCGGCGGCGCTGCTCGGCGTGGCGATCGACGAGGCCGGCGCCGGCGAGATCGCCTCGCGCAGCCGCGGCACCCCGCGGGTGGCCAACCGGTTGCTGCGGCGGGTGCGCGACTTCGCGCAGGTGGAGTCGGATGGGCGGATCACCTGCCCGCTGGCGGAGGACGCCCTGGAGCGCCTCGGCGTCGACCGCGCCGGACTCGACGAGATGGATCGTCGTCTGCTCGCCGCCCTGATCGACAACTTTGCCGGCGGGCCGGTGGGGCTCAGCACCTTGGCCATCGCCATCAGCGAGGAAGCCGAGACGCTCGAAGACGTGTACGAGCCGTATCTGATCCAGCAGGGGTTCCTGGCCCGCACGCCACGGGGCCGGGCGGCCAGCCCGAAGGCCTACGCACACCTTGGTCGCGCAGTGCCCGCGGGGACCGCCGTGCCCCCGCAGCTCTGGGATGCGGAAGCGAATCCGGACGACCGCGCATCCTAATGGTTAGCGGGCGGAGGTTGCTCTTCGCCGGCGCAGCCTGCATATTTCCCGGTCGGTCCCACGCTTCCCGCGAGCGGGACGCCCGAAGACATGCGGCTGTGCTCCGGCGGATCTCCCGCCGATAACCCAGCGGAGCCCACCGCCCCACGTTCACCCAAGGAGTCGTGCGTGCTCAACCTGGTCGCACAAGCCAGTGGCCCGATGTCGCAGCTGCCGTTCATGCTGCTGTGGATCGGCGGGATGCTGGTCATTCTCTACTTCATCACCATACGGCCGCAGCAGAAGCAGGAATCGCTGCGCAAGAAGATGCTCGCGGCCCTCAAGCGGGGAGATCGCGTGTTGACATCCGGCGGCATGTACGGCACGGTTGTGGGTGTCAAAGACGATGTTGTGGTGTTGAAGATCAATGAAGAGGCGAAGGCTGAGTTTCGTCGCGCGGCCATCGTCTCGGTTGAAAAGTCAGGGGAGTAATCTTCGATGGCAGTCCGTCCGCTTCGTCTCTATGGGGATCCTGTCCTGCGCCGCGTCGCCACGCCGATGACGCTGCCCCTGACGCAGCCTCTCGACGACTTGATCCTGGACATGTTCGACACGATGGAAGCCGAGCGCGGCATAGGTCTCGCCGCCCCGCAGATCGGCGTGTCGAAGCGCATCATGGTATTGCGGGTGCCGGACAGGACAGGCGCCGAGACCGACATGGTGCTGCTCAATCCCGTGTTCAGCGAGATGACCGGCAACGTGGTGATGGAAGAAGGCTGTCTCAGCATCCCCGGCGTCAGCGAGGAAGTGAAGCGCCCCGCGCGCGTGGTCGTGAAGGCCACCGACATGCAGGGCCAGCCGCTGGAACTGGACGCAGACGATCTGCTGGCGCGCGCCCTGCAACATGAGATGGATCATCTCGACGGCATCCTGTTCGTCGATCGGATCAGCATGGTGCGGCGCCGGTTGTTGAAGCGTTCCTTGGAGGATATCGCGCGCCGCGCCACGGAGTTCGTCGAGGCGTAGTCGCGCCGGGCGGGGCGGGAGTGGCCCGCTGTCGCGCGAATCGGGCGGGCCACGGCACGCCAGCATCCGCGCACCGCACAGATCACCGGAACAGGTGATGAGGGTTCACGTTCGAAGCGGTGAACTGACACGCATAGCGAGAATCACGCACCATCGACAAACCGTCGCGCGTCCGCCCAGGTTCGGAGGTGGGAGAGACGACGCCCGCGGCCGGGACACCCGGGCCGCCTGATCGCCGAGAAAGCTGAGGAGTGCTGACCGCCTGATGCGGGTCGTGTTCATGGGCACGCCGGAGTTCGCGGTGCCCGCGTTGCGCGCACTGGTGGCCGCGCGCTACGAGGTCGTCGCGGTGGTCACGCGTCCCGATGCCCCGCAGGGGCGGGGACGGGTGCTGACCGCGTCGCCGATCAAGCGGGCGGCCTGCGAGCTGGGCCTGCGCCTCCTGCAGCCGTCGCGGGTCAACGCGCCGGACGCGGTGGCGCAGATCGCCGCCTGTGGCGCGGACGTGCTCGCGGTGGTGGCCTTCGGGGCGATCCTGCGACCGCCGCTGCTGGCCTGCGGGACGAAGGCGGCGCTCAACGTGCACCCGTCGCTGCTGCCGGCGCTGCGTGGTCCCGCGCCGGCCCAGCGGGCCGTCTTCGAGGGTCTGAGCTGGACGGGCATCACCGTGCAGTACATGAGCGAGGAACTGGACGCCGGCGACATTCTGCTGCAGCGCGCCGAACCGGTGCTGCCGGAGGAAACCGCCGGAGAGCTGTTGGCCCGGCTGGCGAGCCCGGCCGGTGGCTTGCTGGTGGACAGCCTGCGGTTGTTGGACGCAGGCCAGGCGCCGCGGATTCCCCAGGCGGGGACAGCGGCGACCTTCGCACCCATCCTGACGAGGGAGGATGGGGTGATCGACTGGACGCTCGATGCGTTCACGGTGGCCGCGCGGGTGCGCGGCGTGACCCCGGATGTCGGCGCGCGGACGTGCGTCGCGGGGAAGGATGTCCTGGTGCATCGGGTGCGTCCCCTGGACGCGGTGCCCGGCGGAGAGCCGGGCGTGATCGAGGAAGTGAACCGGACGGACGGCATCGTGGTCCGCACTGGGCGAGGACGGCTCGCCATCGGCGAGTTGCAGGCAGCCGGCCGTCGCGCGCTGGGTGGGTGGGAATACGCGCGTGGAGCGCGGCTCAACGCGGGCGACCTCTGCGCTGGACTTGGCATGACCGCGGGAATCCTCCCGCGCACCGACGCCGCATCAGCGGTGGGGAAGGGAGAACATTCATGATTCGTCGGCGCACTACGCGCGGATACACCGCGACGCCCGACAGCTACAGCACCGAGGCGCGCCCCAGCGCCCCACGCGCCCCCCGAAGCACCGAGGGAGGCAGCGAGTCCGCGCCCCCGCGTCCACGGCGTCCCGCCGCGGCGCGAGAGGAAAGCGACCGTCCGGCACCGCCGCGCAGTTCCGCGCCGCGGGGACCGCGTCGCGATGACGACTACGGCTCGAGCGACCGCCCGCGTGGCGGCACCGGCGGGGAGCGCCGTCCCGCGGCGCCGCGCAGTGGCGGCTGGAGCAACGACCGCGACAGCGGCCCGCCCCGCGGCAATCGTGCACCTTCTGGCGGCGGGGGCTACGGCGCCCGCGGACCGCAGGCTGGCGGCGAGCGAGGCGGCTACGCGCCGCGCAGTGGCGGCGAGCGCAGTGGCGGATACGCCCCGCGCGGCGGTCAAGGCGGCGAGCGCGGGGGCTACGCGCCCCGCGGTGGCG
>JBKJUD010000050.1:0-3777 GCA_046590735.1 Candidatus Eiseniibacteriota bacterium
CTACGGTCGCCGGCCGGCGGACTGCGGGAGCGTTCGTCGACATCGCGAGTGTACTACCGGCACACCGGAGGCAATAGGTCCATGTCTCACCGCACACCCGAGGACATCGGCGCCGCCGTGGCCGAGGCCGTCCGCATCGCCCGGCGGCTGCTCGCCGAGGACGGCTGCGCGTGGGATCGCGACCAGTCCCTGGCCAGCATGACGCCGTATCTCATCGAGGAAGCGCACGAGGTCGCCGAGACCATCGCGCACGCGGACGGACCGCATCTGCGCGAGGAACTGGGCGATGTGTTGTACCTGGTGATCTTCTTCAGCGAGTTGGCCCAGGCGGCGTACGGGTTCGACCTCGCCGATGTCGCCGCGGAGAATGTCCGCAAGCTGACGCGGCGTCACCCGCATGTCTTCGGCGATCGCGAGGCGGCGGACCCGACGATGGCGCTGCGCGCGTGGGAGGAGTTGAAGGCGGCGGAGCGCGGCGGCGTTGGCGCGGCGCCGCAGCATCCGCTCGGCAAGTTCCCCAAGGGGATGCCGGCGCTGATCGCCGCGTATCGCACGCAGCAGAAGGCAGCCGCGGCGGGGTTCGACTGGGACGCGGCGGACGCGGCGTTTGCGAAAGTGCGCGAGGAGATCGGGGAGATCGACGAGGCGATGGCCGCCGGCGACTCCGCGGCGGTGGGCGACGAGATCGGCGATGCGCTGTTCGCGCTGGCGACCTTCGCGCGTCATGCGGGACACGATCCCGAGCAGGTGCTGCATGCGGCGGTGCGGCGCTATCGGGATCGGTACGCGCGGATGGTGGCGGCGCTGGAGGCGCGTGGCGCGACGGTGGGGTCGGAGACGTTGGAGACGTTGCTGGCGGAATGGCGCGGCGTGAAGCCGCCCGCTCCGTCCTAGGACAAGTCCCGCTCCACGAATGTCCCCGCGCCGCGCGTGCCCACGAATGCCGTGTCGCGCACCACGATGCGCCCGCGCGAGATCGTATCGCGCACCTGGCCTTGCACCGCGATGCCCTCGTACGGCGTGAAGTCGCACGCGTGGTGCAGCGACTGCTGCGTGATCGTGCGCCGCACGGCGGGGTCGAACACGACGATGTCCGCGTCCTTCCCCACCTCCAGCGCGCCCTTCTTCCGCAGGCCGAACAACTGCGCGGGACGCGTGCTCACCAGTTCCACCATCCGCTCGATCGACACGCGGCCCTTGGCGACACCTTCGCTGTAAGCAAGCGACAGCAGCGTCTCGATGCCGGGGGCGCCGTTCCCGATCTGGTCGAAGGGCACGGCGCCGCCTTTTTTCTCCACCGCGATGCGATCGGGCACGTGGTCGGTGGCGATGAGATCGAGGTCGCCGTCGCGCAGCGCGGCCCACAGGTCGTCGTGGTGATCGCGCGGACGCAGCGGCGGCGAGCAGACGAACTTCGCGGCCTCGCCGTCGGGCTGTTCGTAGCGGGATTCGTCGAGCGTGAGGTAGTGCGGGCAGGTTTCCGCGTAGGCGCGGTGCCCGGCGGCCTTGGCCTCGCGCACGTGACGCAGCGCGTGGCGCGAGCTGAGGTGCACGCTGTACACCGGCGCGTCGGCCATCTGCGCGAGTGCGATGGCGCGATGGGTCGCCTCGGCCTCGGCCTCCGGCGGACGCGAGGCAGCGTGGAAGCGCGGCGCGATCCGGCCGGCGCCCAGGTTCTCGGCGACGAGGAAATCGATCACCGCGCAGTTTTCGCAGTGCACCTGCATCATGCCGCCGGCGGCGTGGGTGCAGCGCAGCGCCTCGAACAGCGCGGCGTCGCTGACGCGAAAATCGTAGACCATGAACGCCTTGAACGTCGGCACGCCGGCCTCGATCACGCGCGGGATCTCGGCCAGCGCCTCGGACGAGGCATCGGTGACGATCAGGCTGACGCCGTAGTCGACCGCGGCGTCGCGCGCGGTGGCGGCGACGAACTCCTGCAGCGTCGCGCGCAGCGAACCGCCGGCCGGCTGCCACGCGAAGGCGAGGTACGAGGTCGTGCCGCCGCACGCCGCGGCCACCGAGTCGCGGAAGAAGCGATCGGGAAACTCGTCGATCGCAGGCCGCACATGGGTGTGGACATCGACGGCGCCGGGCAGCACGAACATGCCGCGCGCATCGAGCGTCGCGCGCGCTTCCCCCACCTCATCACCGATGGCGGCGATGGCGTGGCCCTGCACCGCGACATCGGCGACGAAGGTGCCGTGCGGGGTGACGGCGATGCCGCCGGCGATCACCAGGTCGTGCATGGCGTCAGGCCAGCTCGATGCGGATGTCCTTCGCGCCGCTCCAGAGCGTGTCGCGGCCGAGGGCGGCAAGCGTGTCGAGGTCGTCCGTGATCGTCGCGAAGTGGTTGCCGGCCAGCATGCCCACCTTCGAGGCGAAGGCGCACGAGCCATAGGGCACCAGGATCTCGCACTCGCTGACACCGCCCGGATAGATCAGGATCTGGCCGGGTGCCGGGTAGCTGGTGTTGTTCTCGTACTCGAGGCCCAGGCGAAAGTCGCCGAGCGGTACCCAGCACGATTCGCCGCTCCAGCGCACGTGAATCAGCTTGTTGGCGAAGGGCAGGATGCCGGCGATGGCGGCCACGGTCTGGGGCGCGGCGGCGGTTTCGAGGCGGGCGCCGAAGCGCGTGTCGCCGATGGTGATCAGGAGGTCGCTCATGCGGCGCATCCTAGCGGGCCGGGCGCCGCGGCCGCAACCGCCGACGCGCGGAGGGCGCGGCCGCGTTTCCCGGATGGCACGGCGCGGGATCAGTGGTAGGCTGCGGCTCATCGTCCTGGCTCATCCGGAGACTTTCGTTCGCCCATGGCTGCACATCCGACCACACCGACGCTGTCGACCCACGTCCTCGATACCGCCACCGGACAGCCCGCGGCCGGCGTCCCGGTCGATGTCACCTGTGTCCTGCCAGCGGGCGATCGCGCAGCCGGCAGCGGCGTCACCAACGCGGACGGCCGCATTCCGGACCTGCTGCCGGGCGGCCTGGCAGCAGGCACCTACCGATTGTCATTTGACGTCGGGGCGTACCGGCACGCCAGCGGCGCGGCCGACGCGTTCTTCTCGCGCTTCAGCGTGGAGGTGGTCATCACCGACCTCACGCGCGGCTACCACATTCCGCTGTTGCTCGCGCCCTTCGGCTGCACCACCTACCGCGGGAGCTGAGCGCGTGCCCGCCGACGCGCTGCCGTCGCTCCCCCCGCTCGAGACGCTGAATGTCTGCGCGCCCGCGGCGTTCGTCGCCGCACTCGCGCCCTTCTTCGAAACGGCTTCGCCGCTGCTGGACGCGCTCGCCGCGCGGCGGCCCTTCGCGTCGGACGCCGCGCTGTTCGACGCTGCGCGCGCGCTCGCCGCCGGCCTGCCGAAGGAGCAGCAGCGCGCGATCCTCGACGCGCACCCGGCGATCGGCGCGCCGCGCACGACGCTGTCGGCATTCTCGTTCCGCGAGCAGGGACACGCGGGCGCCGACGTCGCGGCCAGCGTCCCGGTGTCCGAGCAACTCGCCGAACTCAATGCGCGCTACCGCGAGCGTCACGGCTTCACGTTCGTGGTGTTCGTGAACCGCCGGCCGCAGGAGGCCATCGTGCCGATCCTGCGCGCACGGCTCGAACGCTCGACCGACGAGGAACTCGCGAATGCGCTCGACGAACTGGTGGCGATCGCCGCGGATCGCGCGCGCCGGGAGCCGCGCGCGTGATTCCCGGCGAGCCGGCGGCGGAGAGCGGGCGCTTCGCGTTCGTCACGATGGCCGATGCGTTCTACGACGCCTACGAA
>JBKJUD010000085.1:0-14638 GCA_046590735.1 Candidatus Eiseniibacteriota bacterium
GCGCGCCAGTGATCCCCGGCGAAATCGTAGTCGCGGATGAAGCCGGACGCGTCGGCGGTCTCGCGCGGGCCGGCGAGCGTGATCGCGTCGGGACGCAGGGCGACGCGCACCAGCGCATGGCGGGTGATGCGCTCGGCACCGTCGAGCGTGTCGGCTTGGGTGTCGCCGAAGGGCAACTCGATGCGCCAGCCGCCACGCGGCAGCGTGCGCAACGCGGCCTCGCAGACCACGGCGCCGGCGACGTACGTGGCCACGAACTCGGAGGCCGGCGTGCGCACCACCTCGCGCGGTTCGCCCTCTTGCTCGAGACGGCCCTCGTGCATCACCGCGATCTGGTCGGTCACGCCCAGCGCGCCGCCGACATCCTGCGTCGCGTACAGCACGGCGCAGTGCTTCTCCTCGGCCCAGCGATAGATGGCGCGGGCCCGCGCCTCGCGGTCGCGCGGGCTGAGCATGCACCACGGGTCGTCGAGCAACAGCACCGGCGCCTCGCGCACCATCGCGCGCGCCACCGCCACCGCCGCCGCCTCCGCCGCGGAGAGCGACGCGGGCATCCGGTCGCGCAGCCGCTCGAGATCGAGCAGCGCCATCAGCGGGCGCAGCAGGTCATCGCGTTCGCCGGCCGGCATCGCGTGGCCGGGCAGCGCAAAGGCGATGTTCTCCTCGACGTTGAGATGCGGGAAGAGCACCGGCGGCCACAGCGCCGCGCTCACCGGGCGTACTTCCGGCGCCAGCGGGGTCAGGTCGTCGCGTTCGAACAGCACCTTGCCGGCGGCCAGCGGCTCGAGGCCGACGATGGCGCGCAGCAGCATGCTCTTGCCCGATCCGGTCGGGCCGACCAAGCCGCACACGTACGCCGGCGCGACGAGCAGGTTGACGTCGTCCACCAGCGGCGCGCCGTGCGCGGAGCGCAAGGTGACGTGCACGAGTTGCAGCATCAGGCGATCCCCCAGGGCGTCGCGGCAAGCGGACGCCGGGCCTGCCGCATCCACAGCGCGACGCACAGCACGCGCACGGTGGCGGGCACAACCACCGCCACGGCCGCCACCCAGGTCGGGGGCGCCCAGCCGTGGCCGAATGCTATGGCGAGCGTCAGTTCGGCGAGGGTAAGGACGGTGGTGAGCGCCAGTGCAACGCTCATCGCTGGCGCCAGAGTGGGCAGCGCGATCTCGACGAAGCGCGCCGCCGGCGAGAGGCCGCAGGTGGCCGCCGCTTCCTCCAGCGGCAGCAGCGCGGCCTGGTGCAGCGCCGCGCGGGCGCGCCAGATCACCAGCGGCACGTTCGCCAGCGCGGTGGCGGCGATCCACGCCGGCCACTGGAACTCGCGCAACTGCAGCGAGGCGGCGAGTGCCATCGCGAGGATCGGGGTCGGCAACAGCAGCGGCACGACGGCCGCGTACGGCAGCGCACCCGAGCCCGCGAAGGGATGCCGGGACACTGCATACGCTGCAGGCACGCCGACGCACACGCTGACCACCACCGCGCCCACGAGGACGGCCAGCGTGCCAACGCCAGTCACCAGCGGGCCACCGGACAGCGGCGTCAGGGGCCACAGGCGAGCGAGCACCAGCGAAAGTTCACCCGTGGGAAGGGCGCGCGACCCATCGAACAGGAACGCCAGCGGCACCACGAACAGCGCGATCCACAGGGTGAGCAACGGCACCGCAAGCGCCACTCCGAACGCCGGCGTCCCGTCGCGGAACGCGCGCGGCTCCGCCGCCATCCACACCGCGGGCACCGGGCGCACGGACGCCATCGCGCCTAGAACCCCGCCGCCAGGCGGACGATCAACGCGCGCTCGAGGGTTGTCCGCACCCCGCTCGCGACGATGCGATAGAGCACATACTCCGCGCCCAGCGACGACTTCTTGCCCACCGGCAGGCTGAACGCGACCTGGTGCTGCGACTCGCGCAGGTCAGGGCCGCGGCGGTAGGTCTTGTGCGAGTAGCCGTAGCGCACGAACGCGCGGTCCGAGCCCAGCGCAGCGGCCGCCTGCGTGTAGCGGACGTTCGGCACCTCAAACGCCGTCTGCGCCGGGCGGGTCCAACCGGCGCTGTTGCGGCCGAGGATCTCGCCCTCGGCGCGCAGGGTGCGCATGCCGTCCCCGGCGCGCAGACGCAGGTCGCCGCCCCAGATCACCGTCTCGTGCGACTCGCGCCGCAGCGGATAGTGGAAGTCCTGCTCCAGACGCTCCGTCGAGACGGTGAGCCCCGGCGCCAGCATCAGCGTGCCGCGCGTCCATTCGGGTGACAATCGCAGCAGCCAGCCGCGCGCCTCGTGCATGTCCCGCTGCGATTCGGCGTCGCGCAGGCCGAGCCCCAGCGTGTCCGCGAACGCGCGGTTCACCCGGTTCTCGCTGATGAAGTATTGGATCGCGCGGGTCACCGTGACGTGGTCGCCGTAGGTCGCCACGCCCTCCACCGCGAGTCCGTAGTCGGAATCGTTCTTCAGGCCGTCGTGATCGGCGATCGTCCCGTAACCGGTGTCGTCGGGCAGGCCGAGCAGGTGGGTGATGGCGCCGACCTTGATCTTCGTGTCGACAAACCGCGTGTAGCCGTAGGCTTCCTCGAACCACACGTTGCCCGGGTAGAAGGGTCGCGGCGCCGATTCGCGGGCGCGCAGGTCCACGTGCATGCCGCCCCACTCGCCGTCCTTGTCGAGGGTGAGCGAGAAGCCCTCGAGACGCATCCGCGCGCGGGGCAGGACGGTTGCATCGAAACGGTCATACGGTTCGTACAGGTCGAGCCACAGTCGCCCGCCGATCGCCACCGGCAGCCGCTGGACGAGCTCACCGTGCGTGACCTGCGCTCCTGCCGACGCGGCCCCGCCCAGCGCGAGCGCGGCAACCCCTCCCACAACCCAGCCTCGTAGTCCGCGCTGCATGAGTCGCCTCCGTGGATCCCGGGCAAATGTGGCCCGTTGCAGGGCTGATCTTGGCGCATGCGGGGACGAAGTTCACGCACTTTTGAAGCCCGCCCCCCCGAACACGTCCGCCAAGCCCGTCGGGCGCCGCCGCGCGGGCCGGTGCACGCGCGGTCACCGACCTGAGTGGCGGGCGTCGCCCCGCGGTTCGAATCCCCTCGCAGCAGCCGTCGCCAGCCGCGGCGTCCCTCAAGTAGAGTGGCCATTCGTCGTCTGACCGAACCGGCCGACCCACCGCCATCCGGAGATCCGCCCATGCCGTCCGTTCGTCCCGTCGCCCTGGTCACCGGCAGCTCGCGCGGGATTGGCGCCGCCACCGCCCGCGCCCTCGCCGCCGCCGGACACCCGGTGGTCATCAACTACGTGCAGAACGCGGACGCCGCCGATGCCGTGGTCGCCGCGATCCGCGCGGCCGGCGGCGTGGCCGCCGCAATCCGCGCCGACGTCACCCAGCCCGACGAGGTCGAGGAACTGCTGTACGAGACCCGCGAGCAACTCGGCGCGGTGGGGATCATCGTGAACAACGCCGGCTGGAACCAGCACGCCGACCTCGCCGGCCTCGAACTCGCCGACTTCGAGCGCGCGTTGCGCGGCAACCTCACCAGCGCGTACCTGGTGACGCGTGCGGCACTGCCGGACCTGCTGGCCGCGGGCGCCGGCGGTGGCGGTGGCGGCCGGATCGTGAACGTGTGTTCGCTGCGCGCGATGTCGGGGTCCGATCACGGGTCGCACTACGCCGGCGCCAAGGCCGGCCTGATCGGGCTGACGCGCTCGTGGGCGCGCGAGTTCGGGCCGCACGGGATCACGGCAAACGCGGTGTCGCCGGGATATACGCGCACCGACATGAACGCGGCGTCCTTCGCGGCGCGCGAGGAGGCGATCGCCGCCACCATCCCGCTGCGCCGCGTCGCCGAGCCCGACGAGATCGCCGCGGTCATCGCGTTCCTGTGTTCGCCGGGCGGCAGCTACGTCACCGGCGAAGTGATCAACGTCAACGGCGGCGTGCACATTGCCTGAGGGCATCGCTCATGCTCGAGAACACCCGCATCGCCGTGCTCGGCCTGGGCAAGATGAGCCAGACGATCATCGGCGGCCTGTTGCGCGACGGCGGCGTGCGCGACGGCGACATCGTCGCCACCGAGCGCACCCGCGCCTCCGCGGAGACACACGGCGCCGCGCCGATCGTGCGGGCCATGCCGAACACGCCGTGCTTCATCGGCAAGGGCATGACCGTGCTCTCGCGCGGGCCGCGCGCCGCCGATGCGCATCTACAGATGGCGCGGCGCGTGTTCGAACCACTGGGCCGGGTGCGCGAACTCGACGAGCACCACATGGACACCGTGACCGGCCTCACCGCCAGCGGACCGGCGTTCATTTACCTGATCATCGAGGCGCTGGCCGACGGCGGCGTCATGCGCGGGCTGCCGCGCGAGGTGGCGACCGAACTCGTCGCGCAGATGACCCTCGGCGCCAGCGAGATGGTGCTGGCACCCGGCGGCGAAGGTGGCGGGGGAACTGGGAGCTAGCTCCGCAAGGCCTCAGGTTTAGGAAGGAGGCGTCTCAGGCATTTCTGTGACTACTTACCGCTGCGACTCCCCCCAGACGCCCGCCCTCGATGGCTGTGTGCGTAGCCCGCCGAGCGTGTTCAGCCAAGCAAAGATCTCCTCGATGGTGAAGCCGCGCCAACCGCATCCTCCCAAGTGGGCCCGGCCAACCTTGGCTGACGAGAGTTCTTTCTCGACCTGAATCGTGGGGTGCTCGTCCGGTCTCTCAGGCATCAGGCGCGTCTGCTGTAACTGAATTGCTGTCCGCGAGGGCGTAGAGATTGATTGGCTGCAACAACAGCGGACCACACAATCCCCGCGCTGTCAGCGCGGCCAGGGTTTCTCGCAGGAACGGGAAGAGAATCGCAGGTGCGTGACGGCGTGCGAATGTCTGGGTATCGACGCCCTGCTGTTCACCGACGACCTGGAAGACGCCGATCACCGCCACCTCGACCCGGAGCGTCGGCCACCATCGCGGGCTGTTTGCACCCAGCGCGGCGTCTGGCCACGCGCACCGCCTCGGGGCATTCCGCGAGGATGCGTAGTAGCGTATCCGTCGCGCGGTTCTGGCACACGGTGCCCCGCTCCCAGCGCACCACCGTCTTCGGGCCGACTCCGAGGAGCTTCTCGAACTCGACCTGGGTCAAGCCCAGACGCAGGCGGAGCGCGCGGACCTCCGTCGGAACGAGCAAGCCCATGCTCCGACGTAGGTCATTTCCGGCCTCGAGGAGGTCATCGACGACCTCGCCCGGTCCGTAGAAGGCTTCCCCACAGGTGTCGCACATGAGCGGCTTGCTTTCGACTTGCACTGATCGGCGGCCAACGCGAACTGTGTCGACCACGGTGCCCCGCGAAAGGTGGCCACGGCACAGGGGACAATCGGTCATGTCCGTCATTTCGCTGATCCTCACTGTCTGTGGTTGGGCTTGAATGAGACGATGATCGCGCGGTCCCCGGTACGTGTGTCCGATGCGAGCTGCAGCTTCACGTACAGGCGAGTGCCATCACAGACGGGCTCGTAGACGTCTTGCCATCGGCCGGGACAGTAATGGCTAGGCATCGTTTTCCGGAATTGGGCGAGCGTCAGCCCGAGCACGCAGGTCAGCATCTCCGACTCGCTCATGCGCAACGATTCCGCGCCCTGACGAGCCTTTCCCGTGGCCGCGAAGCGTGCTTCACGAATGAGTCGATGGACCTCCGCGAGCGGATATGTGGGAGATTGTCGGCTCACGATCTGTGCCATGGTAGCACAATGCTACCCAATGTCGGTGACATTCCAGGACTCCGGCAGGACGGCGAGATTCACGAAATGTCGCCGGCAAACTTGCCGGCGCGAGCTTGACATCCTAGCAGGCACCCCCGACAATCCTCGCATGCCCTTCGCCCCGACCCCGACCATGCCCAACGCCGCCCTCGACGCCGGTTTCCGTCACGGCGACAAGGGCACGCATACGAGCCGCACTATGATGTCGGCCGAACTTGCGGACCTGCTGCGCAGCCTCGGGCAACAGCCGACGCGTGCGGAGATCCTCGACGCGGTCGTCGTGGACAACGTTCTCGGGAAGTCCACGACCGCCACGCGCAAACTGTCGCTCCAGCGCCTGAGCGAGCTCTACGCGCTCGATCCCGCCGTGGCGCTCTACCGGGTCCTGGTCCGGCTATGGCGTCTCGAGACGGGGGACCACGCGCTCCTCCTGGCGCTCCTCTGCGCGCTCGCCCGTGACCCGCTGCTTCGTGCAAGCGCCGAAGCCGTGATCCGCACGCCGACGGGTGCGCCCTTCCCGCGCGCCGCCGTCGCACAGGCCCTCCGGGAGGCGACACGTGGGCGACTCGGGGATGCCGTACTGGACAAAGTGGTCCGCAACATCGCAAGTTCGTGGTCACAAGCGGGGCACTACAGCGGGCGCACCTTCAAGGTGCGTCAGGCTGTCGCGGCCACACCCGCCACATGCGCCTTCGCGCTCTACCTGGCGACGCTCGCGGGCTACTCCGCGCAAGATAGCTTTGCTTCTGCCTGGTGCGAAGTCCTCGACCTGGGAGTCGCCGACGCGCGGGCCCTCGCACTCGACGCCAAGCGACTCGGTCTGCTCGACGTCCGCATGGCCGGCGACGTCGTGGAGCTCAACATCCTGGGACTCGACCCGCTGGAGGCGCTGCGCTAATCATGGGCAAATTCGACGACCTCGCCGCCGTGTATCACTCGCACATCAGCGCGCCGTGGCAGCGCACGGTGGCAGGTGCGCAGCGGGTGATCATGGTCGTCCACGACGCCGAAATGGAGCGCACGCTGCGAGCCCGCAAGGAGGAATTCGCCCTGCGCACACACGACGCCGGCCACGACTGGCACGAAGTCGACCTGACCGATGCCTTCGCGACGTGGCTGGCCGGCGATGAGTATCGTGAGGAATACTTCCGCCACCCGGAGGATCTCGCGACAAAACTCGACACCGCGTTCCTCGCGTTCGTCGCCGACCGCATTCGGCAGGCGTGCACGGCTCCAGGTGTCACCGCGGACTCCGTCGTCGCCGTCTTCGGCGTCGCGTCGCTTCTCGGGTTCGTCCGCCTCTCGGACGTGCTCAAGCGCGTCGAGACGGAGATCGCCGGGCGCCTCGTCGTGTTCTTCCCCGGGCACCACGATCGCAATAACTACCGCCTGCTCGACGCGCGAGATGGCTGGAACTACCTGGCGGTGCCGATCTCGCTCTACACGCAAGGAGGAACGGCGTGAACATCGCAGATGTCCTGCAGCGCAATCCCGCGGCCGAGGCGCTCGTCAACAACGGGCAGGCGCGCATCGGCGATCAATCGACGGAGAAAGAGTGGACCGAACTGCGCGGCGAGCTGTCCACCTTCGTGTGCGAAGGCCAATACGCCGACGGCATCCGCCGCATCCTCGAATCCTACCTGGGCGGACTCAACGCAGCGAGTCAGAAGGGCGCGTGGGTCAGTGGCTTCTACGGCAGCGGAAAATCGCACCTGCTGAAGATGCTCTGTCACCTCTGGCGGAACACCGACATTCCGGGATACGGCCCCGCACGCAGTCTCGTGCCGTCGCTTCCGGCGGAGATTCAATCCGCGCTGGTGGAGCTCGACACGCATGGACGACGGGGCGGCGGGCTTATGGCCGCCGCCGGTTCGCTGCCGAGCGGGACGACAGATCACGTGCGTCTCACCGTGCTTGGCCTGCTCTTTCGCGCGTGCGGCTTGCCGGCGAAGTACGAGGTTGGGCGCTTCTGTCTCTGGCTGCGAGAAGAAGGCCACTACGCCGCCATGCGCGCCGTCGTGCAGCGCGAGGGCCGCGAGTGGGACCGAGAGATCGACAACTTGTATGCGAGCCCGGTCCTGCGCCGCGCACTGCTGGAATGCGACCCTCACTTCGCCGCGGACGAAGGCGGAGTGCGCGATACCCTGCGCGCGCAATTCCCCCAGCCGGCGGGCGACATCTCGTCGAACGAAATGCTCGATCTGTCACGACGTGCCCTGAAACTGCATGGCAAGGACGGCAAAGTCCCCTGCACCGTCTTGATCCTCGACGAGGCGCAGCAGTACATCAACGATTCCGCGGATCGCGCGACGCTCGTCACCGAGGTCGCCGAAGCGTTCTCGCACCAGTTCGACAGCCGCGTCATGGTGGTGGCGGCGGGACAGAGCGCGCTGAACGCCATCCCGCTGTTGCAGAAGCTGCTCGACCGCTTCACGGTGCGCGTGCCGTTGTCGGACACGGATGTCGACACCGTCACGCGGCGCGTCGTCCTGCAGAAGAAGCCCGCCGCCAAGGGCGACGTGCGCGCGATCCTCGACACGCATGCCGGCGAAATATCGCGGCACCTCTCCGGCACCCGCATCGCCTCGCGCACCGACGACGGCGACACCGCCATCGACGACTACCCGCTGCTGCCCACGCGCCGACGCTTCTGGGATCACTGCTTCCGCGCCATCGATCTGGCGGGGGCGCAGAGCCAACTGCGCTCGCAACTGCGCATCCTGCACGATGCGGTGGCCAAACTCGCCGATCGACCGGTCGGCGCGCTGATTCCCGGCGACGAGTTGTACACGTCGCTCGCGCCAGAGATGCTCCAGACCGGGGCGCTGCCGCGCGAGATCAGCGACAAGATCGTCGACCTGCGCAAGGACGGCTCGGATGCTGGCATTCTCCGCAGCCGCGTGTGCGGCCTCATCTTCTTGATTCAAAGTCTGCCGCGAGAGGCGGTCGCCGACATCGGTGTGCGGGCGACGAAGGAGCACATCGCTGACCTCTTGATCGACGACCTGAACGGCGACAACGGTAAGTTGCGCAGTGCGGTGGGCGACGCCTTGGAGTGGCTCGTTACCGAATCGCACCTGATGAAACTGGACGAAGAGTATCGGCTCCAGACGCGGGAAGGCGCCGAGTGGGAGGCGGATTTCCGCAATCGGCTCGGCCGACTCGGGCGTGACGAAGCGCGGGTGCATGAACTGCGCGAAAAGGTCCTCTACGCCGAATGGGACAAGCGGCGCGCCAGCGTGAAGATTCAGCAGGGCGCATCGAAGGTGGCGCGGACCTTCAACGTCTCGCGTGAGGCGACGCCACCGCCGAGTATTGGTAGCGGCATTCCGCTGTGGGTGCGCGACGGATGGGCGACGAGCCAGAAGGAAATCCTCGCGGCCGCGCGAAAAGCCGGCCCCACCAATCCCACCATCTTCGCCTTCATCCCGATGGTGGAATCGGCCGATCTCCAGCGCGCGATTCTCGAAGTCGCGGCGGCGGAGGACACCCTCGCCGCCCGAGGCGTGCCCAGCACCGAGGCCGGCGGCCACGCCAAGCAGAGCATGCAATCGCGCCTCGCGCACGCCACACGGCAGCTGGAGGCCATCGTGGCCCGCGTGGTCGGCGCGACGCACATCTACGAAGCGGGCGGCAGCGAGCAACTCGCGATCACCGTCGAGCAGAAATTGCGCGACGCCGCAGAGGTCTCGCTGGCTCGCCTGTTCCCGCGCTTCAAGGACGCGGACTCGGCGTCATGGGATCGCGTCATCAAGCTCGCGAAGGACGGCTCCGACAAACCTTTGTCGCCCGTCGGGCACGATGGTGTCATCGAGACGCACGCGGTCTGCCAGCAGGTGTTGGCGACGATCGGCGGCGGCGCCGTCGGCACGGCGATCCGCAGGGAACTCGAAGGAGCGCCGTGCGGCTGGCCGCAGGACGCGATCGATGCGGCGCTCATGTGCCTGCACAATGGCCAGCACGTGTCGGCCACGCTCAATGGCACGCCGGTTTCCGCGCGGCAACTCGATCAGAACAAGATCGCCCGGGCGGAATTCCGCGTCGAGCGCGTGACGTTGAGTGCCAGCGACAAACTCAAGCTGCGCCAGTTGCTCCAGGTGCTCGAGATCACGGCGAAGAACGAGGATCTCGCGGACCGGGCGCGCGAGTTCGTGCAGAAGGCGCTGACCCTTGCAGGCGACGCAGGGGGCGAGGCGCCGCTGCCGGTGCGTCCGTCGACCGTCGAACTCGAGGACATGGGCAAGCAGTCGGGCACCGACTTGCTGTCCGCGCTGCTGCAGCGCAGCGAATCCCTCAAGGCCCAGATCGCCGCGTGGCAGGCGGCACGCAAGCAGATCCTTGAACGTGAGCCGACGTGGAGGATTCTGCAGCGGCTGGCGAATCACGCGGCCGGACTCTCGGACATGGCGGAGACGATCGCGCAGGTCGGCGCCATTCGCGACGCGCGGCTGCTGCTCGATGCGGTGGACCCGGTGCCGCCGTTGCGCTCGACGCTCAGTGCGGCGCTGCGCAGCAAGCTAGGCGTGGTGGCAGGCGACCACGCGACGGCGTACGCGGTGGCTATCGCGCAACTCGACGCCAACGTCGTTTGGAAAGCTGTCGGTCAGTCGGATCGCGACCGGATCATCGCAAGCGTGGGTCTCGTGGCCCCCGTGGTCGCCGACCTGACCACCGACGACGATCTCCTGCGCGCGCTCGATGCCCAGACGCTCACGGCGCGCGAGTCCGAAGTCCTCGCGGTCGCGGGACGCGCGCACCAGGCGCTGGTCGCCGCCGCACAGGCGGTCGAGCCCACGGTGCGCAGCCACGCGGTGGCGCGCGCCACGCTGCGCACGCCGGAGGATGTGCGGGCGTGGGTGAGTGCGCAGGAAGTGGCGCTGCTCGAGGCGATCAAGAGCGGACCGGTCATCATCGGTTAGCGAGATCAAGAATCGTCCCGGCGGGGCGCGTCGTGGGGCTCGCGGGGAGGTCTGGAAAAGGCACGTGTCGTCGCGTATGCTCAAGGCTGGCAGGTCGAGGAGGAGAGGCGCATGGCGTCATCGTTGGATCGGATCACGGTTAATCCGGAGCAGTGTGGTGGACGCCCGTGCGTCCGCGGCCTCCGCATACGGGTGACAGACGTGCTGGAACTGTTGGCCGCCGGTGAGTCTGCCGAGCAGATTCTCGGCGAGTACCCGTACTTGGAGAGTGCGGACATCACGGCGTGCCTCCAATACGCCGCGCGCCGCCTCGATCATCCCACCCTCGCGGCGTAGCGGATTCCCATGCGCGTGTGGGTCGACGCACAACTGCCACCGCTGCTTGCCCGGCGACTGTCCGCGGAGTTCGGTATCGACGCGCAGCATGTGCAGGACGTCCACCTGGAGGGCGCCTCCGACGTGGTCATCTTCACGGCAGCCTGCGCACAACAGGTTGTCCTGCTGACCAAGGACGCGGATTTCGTCAGGTTGCTGGAACAGCGGGGGGCACCTCCTCCCGTTGTCTGGATCACGCTCGGGAATGTGACGAACGACGCACTCTGGGCCGCGGTGTGCTCTGCGTGGCCGCGCATCGCGGCGCTGCTCGATGCTGGGGAACCGCTCGTAGAATTGGGTCCGCCGCGCGGGGCTCGCTGACAACGGCCTGGTGTGGGATGCCGAGCATGGGCGCCGACGGACAGGCCGTGTCCGTTAGGTCGCGCGCGTCCGCTTGGAGGCGGTGAGCACTTTGCCGACATCACGCGGCGTGGCGCCGAGTGTGAGCAGGGCGCGCACCAGGAGGTCGAGCGAGACGGATCGA
The DNA here is from genome assembly GCA_046590735.1 of Candidatus Eiseniibacteriota bacterium. GTDB lineage: Bacteria > Eisenbacteria > RBG-16-71-46 > CAZEPH01 > CAZEPH01 > JBKJUD01. Next base: position 11,509 of record JBKJUD010000085.1, read on the forward strand.
TCACCCGACTCCAGCTTGGCGATGCGGGATTGGCTGGAGCCGAGGCGGTTCGCCAGCGTGGTCTGGGTCCAGTTTCGGCGGACGCGTTCGTCGCGCACCGAGGCGCTGAGCGCGAGCTTGACCTGGATGAAGGCCGCTTCGTGCGGCGTCAGGTCCAAGAAGGATGTTTCGTCGCCCACGGTCCAGCCGGCGGCTTCGAGTCGTTTGCGCTTATCGGGTTTCATTCGTCATTGCTCCTCGGGGAGAGCGGTGGTGATTTCACTTCACCGCGGAGCCAGACGAGCGGCGTGTCGTTGCGAGTCATCGAGGAAAAGAATATGTCATATGTGACATGTAGATCAAGGGGATCGAGCAACGGCATGGTCAGGCGAGGCGCGCGACTCGCGCCGCCGGCTCAGCCGGTCATGTTAGGCGACATTCGAGCAGGAGAATGAACTTGCACCGAAACTTCGAGGCGAACCGCCATGTCGGTGAATGCGGTTACTGCGGCATTCGTGGTCAGCCGACCACCGACATCCTTCCATGGGGCTCCAAGCCGTCCACACCTTAGAGGCAGTCCCGAGTGTTACCCTTTTCCAAACAGCAGTGAAGAAGGAGGCATGATGGCAGCACCGAGAGCTTTCATAAGCTTTGAAATGGAAGACAAGTGGGCACGCGATTTTCTCGTTCAGCAGGCGAAAGACAAGAAGAACGATATCGAATTTTACGACTACTCTGTGAAGGATCCATTTGACTCCAAGTGGAAGACCGAGTGCGCGAAGCGCATAGCCTTGACCAAAGGGACCATCGTGCTCGTGGGACCAACCACTTCGAACTCCGATGCAGTGCTCTGGGAGATCGCTGAGACGAACCGCCAGAGTCACTACATCTTCGGCATTCAGATCAACAAGGACAAGACGCATCTGATTCCATCGGGATTGCCGAGCAAGAACGTTATCCGCTGGGATTTCGAACAGATCGTCTCTTGGTTGAAGACTTGGGAGTGACCGCATATGTACCTTGACGAGATCGCAGCCAAAATTCGGAGATACATTCCAGAAAACCGAATGCCGGATGGCAATGCAGACGAGTTGCTTCGGATCTATGCCGTGCTACTTCGCGCGAAGGGATCTACCGTAACACGCAGCGATATTCACGATGCGTGGTCGGCGTGGATGGCGAACCGGAATAGTGGACACGCGGCCCTGGTCGCGTACGAAGACTTGCCCAAGGATATTCGTGAGGAGGACCATGTCTTCGCAGCGGCTGTCCGACGCGCGTCCGAACAATCGGAGCGATTCGAAGCGTCGCGTCCGTCATTCGCGGAAGTTCTATTCCCGTCTGGCCCACCCATAGGCGATGACGAGATTCGGCAGGCCCTGGATCTCTACAAAATCATGGTCCAGAGTTCTGAGGGATTGGTGAGTCGTCGGCAGGGAGTGAACACTTTCTTCCTGACGATGAACGGAGCGTTGCTCACGGCTTCAGGCATCATCGTCCAGAGCTCCGGCAGCTCCGGACTCCGCAGTCTCGGCGTGGTCGTATTGGCTGTTGCGGGGGCGGTTCTTTGCGCCGCGTGGCGAAGCCTGATCATTTCGTTCGGGCAACTCAACCGCGGGAAATTCCAGGTGATCAACACCATCGAGAGCTACCTGAAAGCGGCAATTTATGCCGCCGAGTGGGAAGCGTTGGGGCGGGGTGAAGATCCAAAAGTATATCGGTCGTTCACGTCTCGAGAAATCTGGGTTCCGAATTCGTTGCTTGCTGTGTACATCGTGACGGGCATCGCGGCGCTTGTGTTTGCTGGGAGTGTCTTCATTTTCGCCCGGTGCGGCTTCTAAGGCGTGAGCGGCACAAGGACGGCGTGCAACTGACAGCGCTCCGCGTTGCAGATGATGCTGAACCTTGGTGAGCCCGAAGCAGACAGCTTCGTTCCCCGTCGCACAATTGGTCAACCCTAGGAGTTCCACGTGCCATCCCTCGACCGCAAACTCCGCAAAGATCTCGAACGAGTCGTCCGCGACGCGCGACGTGCGGCGCAGGAGGGCGCGCGCAAGGAGATCGAACGGCTCTGCGTCGCCGCAAAGGAACCCCACGACGCGCTGAGCGATGACGAGAAGCGCCTCCGCGTCCGTCTCCGCGCGCACGCGCGCCAACTCGGCGACCCGCGCAAGCCAGACGGCACCCACGGCGTCGCGCATCTCACCGACGAGTGCGCCTACGTCCACTGGCACCGCCTGCTGTTCACACGCTTCCTGGCCGAGACAGATCTTCTGATCGAACCGGAGACCGGCGTCACGCTGACGCTCCACGACTGCCGCGAGCTCGCACGCCAACGCGGCCTCGACTGGCTCGACATGGCCGCCAGCTTTGCCGCGCGGATGCTCCCGGAAATCTTCCGCGCCGACGATCCCGTGCTGCAGATCACGCTCCCACCCGAGACGCGCCAGGCACTCGAACGCCTGCTGGAATCGCTCCCGCGCGACGTCTTCCTCGCCGACGACAGTCTCGGCTGGGTGTACCAGTTCTGGCAGGCGGATCGGAAGGAGGCGATCAACGCCTCCGAGACGAAGATTGGCGCCGACGAATTGTCCGCGGTCACGCAGTTATTCACCGAGGACTACATGGTTCTCTTCCTCCTGCACAACACGCTCGGCGCGTGGTGGGCGGGGAAGCGGCTCGCGGCCGATCCGGATCTCGCGCGCACCGCGCCGGACGAAGCGACGGTGCGCGCCGCCTGCTCCGTCGGCGGCTACGACTGGACCTACCTTCGATTCCTCCGTGAGGACGACGGCGCGTGGCGTCCCGCGGCCGGCGTGTTCGATGGATGGCCGACGGCTGCCAAGGACATTCGCGTGCTCGATCCGTGCATGGGCAGCGGACACTTCTTGGTGTTCGCGCTGCCGATCCTCGCGGCGATGCGCGCAGGCGAAGAAGCACTCTCGTCGGCGGACGCGGTCGCCGCCGTCTTGCGCGACAATCTCCACGGCCTGGAGATCGATCTGCGCTGCACGCAGATCGCGGCGTTCGCGTTGGCGTTCGCGGCGTGGCGGATGGCGGGATAGCGCGCGTTGCCGCCAATGCATCTCGCATGCTCGGGCCTGGCGCCCAACGCGGCGATGGAGGAATGGAACATCCTCGCCGATCGCGC
>JBKJUD010000121.1:0-7044 GCA_046590735.1 Candidatus Eiseniibacteriota bacterium
CTTGGTGATGTAGTCGTCGGCGCCGAACTCGAAGCCGACCAGCTTGTCCACCTCTGACGCGCGGGCGGTGAGCAGCACGATGGGAAGGTCGCGCGTTTGCGGATCGCGCCGGATGTCCTGAAGCAGTTCCAGGCCGGTGCGTCCGGGCAGCATGATGTCGAGGATGACGGCGTCGGGGCGCGCCTGCTTGACGCGCTCCATTGCCTCATCGCCTCGCGCCACCGCCGCCACCTGGAAGCCATCTTTCTCCAGGCTGTATTTCACTAATTCGCGGATTTCCTCGTCGTCTTCCACGACCAGAATCAGTTGGCTCACTGGATTTCCTGCCCTCCCGTTGGGGACGCGGCGTGTCGCTCGCTTCCATGCGGATCCCGGGGGAAGGTGACACGAAACGTGCTCCCCTGTCCCAGAGTGCTGTGCACGTCCGCGGTGCCGCCGTGCAATTCGGCGATGTGCTTGACGATGCTCAGACCCAGCCCGGTGCCCCCGATGGCCCGCGAGCGCGCCTTGTCGACCCGGTAAAACCGCTCGAAGATGCGCACGCGGTCAGGTTCCGATAATCCGGCGCCGGTGTCGGCCACGTCGCAGAGTACCACGCTGGGCGTGCCGGTCACGCGGACGGCGACGGCGCCCTTTTCCGTGTACTTCAGGGCGTTGTCGATCAAGTTGGCGAGAACCTGCTCGACCCGCTGCGCATCGGCGACGATGGGTTGCGGGTCCGCGGCCTCGAGCGTCAGGTGCAGGCCCAGACGCGCCGCGCGATCCTGGAAGCCCTGGACCAAGCGGGTGGCGATGTCGCGGACATCGGTGTGGCCGAGGCTCAGGCGCAGTTCGGGGCGCTCGAGGTCGCTGAGAGTCAACAGGTCGTCGGCGAGGCGCTGCAGGCGCAGCGTCTGGTCGTGAATCACCTGGACAAAGCGCCGGCTGTGCTGCTCGTCGCCGAGCGCGCCGTCGAGCAGGGTTTCCGAGTACCCGCGAATCGAGGTCAGCGGCGTGCGCAGTTCGTGCGAGACGTTGGCAACGAAGTCGCGCCGCACGCGATTGAGCCGCTCGGATTCCGTGAGGTCGTGGACGACGACCATCGCCTGCGCGGAGTCCAGCGGGGTGACGATCGCGTGCACGATGCGCTCGTGGCCATGCAGGTCCAGTTGCAGTTCCCGCTCGACGGTGTGGCCGAGCGTGCGCGCCTGGCGCGTCATCAGCAGCAGCTCGGGCACCGGCACGGCGCGGTCGAGGCGCGCGCCGGTCTCCGGTGTCAGCGGCAACTCGAAAATCGTCGCCATCCCCAGGTTGGCGTGCACGATGATGTCCTTGCCATCGAGCAGCAGCACGCCGTCGTTCATGTGGGCGAGAATCTGCTCGCGCTCGTCGCGGGCGCGCTCGAGCGCGTCGAGGCGTGCGTGCAATTGCGTGGCCATCGCGTTGAGCGCGGCGGCGACGCTGCCGACTTCATCGGCGGGCCACTCGGGCGCGCGCGTGTGCAGTTCGCCCTGGCCGATGCGACGCGCCAGCCGGCCGAGTCCTTCCAGTCGCGCGACGTGCCGCGCGGTGAGCCAGTAGGTGGCGGCCAGGATCGCGGCGAGCGAGAGCAGCCCGCTAATGCCCCAGAGGGTGAACAGCGAGGTGTTGCGCTCGCTGATCTCCGCCAGCGATTCCGCGACGCGCACCACGGCGATCCCGGGCACGTGCGGAATGGGGACGGCGACGGACAGGAACGACTCCCCGCGGACGGCGCCGGGACCAAGACGATGCCCGGTGCGGCCGCGCAGCGCCTCCATCACATCGGCGGATTTCGCGAGCGCGCCGAGCGAATCGAATCGCGCGGCGGGGTTGTCCGTGTCGCCGAGCACTCGTCCGGTGGCGTCGAACAGCGTGACGCGATAGCCGACGCGATGGCCGAGCGACCGCGCGGCGGCCGGCCAGCCAAGCACTCGCCACGCGGAATCCTCGGTGAGTTCGCGTTCGACAGTGCGGGCGACGCGGACGAGGATGTCGGTGTCGCGCCGCAGCAGCCACGAGTGCTCCTCGCGGGCGGCGAGGAGGATGGCGGCGCCCAGCGCGACGGTCACCACCAGCGCTTGCGTCAGGAAGAGCCGGGCGCGCAGCGAGAGGGTCATGGCGAGTCCACCCCCTGCGTCCTGCCACGGACGGCGGCCGATGCCCCCGCCTCGGTCCGGATCAGCGAAACACAGGGCATGCAGGACCTCGCGGGCCGGGGACCGGGGCCACCACCGGGTGCGGGCGGCGCGGGAACCGACGGATTGTGCGCGGCCACCCCGGCGACTGGCAATCGACCTTGACATACTGCACATAAGGGCACTACTGTCGGATTCCTGTTGCCCCCGCCTGCGGCTTCCGCGGCCCGCTGTCGAACGAGGTACGTGATGGACGCCACACACGTCGAGTACTTTTCCCCCGCCTTCCTGCGCCGTCTCTTCGGGGATTCCCTCATCTGCTGGCACGGCTGCCGGACGGTCTGCGACCACCGCCGATACCCGGCGTGGAAGATCCACGGCTACCGCATGCTCAATGCCGAATGGGAGGGGCGCGGGGCAGAACGCTATGTCGAGGGATTCCGGAGCGGCGTCTCGATCCTGTAGTGTGCGGCGCATGCGCGAAGATCATCCGGCTGACCTGACGCCGTGGACGGTGCTGTCGTCGTCATGGGCGCTCGATCATCCCTGGGCGCGAGTGCGGCGCGACGTGTGCATGGTCCGCGACGGGATGCCGCCGATCGAGTATTTCACCTACGTCGGGCCGGACTTCGCCATCGTCTTCGCCGTCACCACCCGCGGCGACATCCTGGTGACGCGCCAGTACAAGCACGGCATCCGCGCAGTCGTCCTGGAACTCCCCGCGGGGATCATCGACGCTGATGACGCCTCACCGGAAACCGCGGCCCACCGAGAGTTGCGGGAGGAAACCGGATACGCCGGGGGCGAGTGGTTGTCGCTCGGCGTGTTGTGCGCGTCTCCGTCCAAGTCCACGGTGCGGGCGCATGCGTTCCTCGCTCGCGGCGTGGCGCGGGTTGCCGATCCCGCCCCGGATGACAGCGAAGCGATTGCCGTCTTGACCGCCACGCCGGCGGAGTTGCTCGCGGCGCTGCAACGCGGCGATATCGCTGACGCCACCTCGGTGGCGGTGTGCTACGCCGGGCTCAGCGTGCTCGGCTAGGAACTCACCATCTCGCCGACGGTCCCCGTCCACGGACGGCCCGCGCCGACGGCACGCAATATCCGACTGAACGAACAACCGCTCGCCTCGCATCGCGAGTTGCTGTTCCTCGTCGAGGGGCGCGAGCCCGGCTCCATCGTGCAGGTGGGGGACGGCGATGGCGGTTACCCGGTTGAACTGCGACGAGCCGTGTCGCCGTTCACGATGTGGGTTGTCTCGGTGGAGTGCGCGCCGTTCCGCCTGGTCGCCTTATGAGAACCTACAGGCGCCGTAGTTCACAGCTTCCCCCCTGTCTGTGCCGCTGCACCCAGCCTGTCTGCTCTCGTAGACGCAAGCGGGCGGGCGCGCGGCGCTCCCCCACCCCCACCCCTGTGCGAGCGTGGAGGTTGCGACACTTCCTCCACCATGGCATGCACCGTGCGCCGCACCTGATCACCCGGCACCTCGCGAGCGGCGAATCGCGCCTCCCTCCCGCTGGCCGGTGACGCGTGTGCCGGTCGGCGCATGCCATGAGCGAGGGCACAACGCCTGCCGCGTCACATCGAGAGGGGAGCCCGCTGCGGGTAAGCGCCATGCCCACCACCACCACTGGCCCCCTGGCACGAGAGAGCCTCCTCTGCGGATTGGAGTCCGCGCCGCAGTTGACCCTTCGGGCCGCGTCCCTACGCTTGCCGCTGCCCGAACACGCCTTCCCTGGGCTAGGATGCCCCCCAGGAGGAGGGGCTCATGAACCGGCGGGCATGGTGGTCGGCAATCTGGGGCGCGTTGTGCGTCCTCATCACGGTGGGCGGACTGCTCACCCAGCCACGACTTTCGGCCATCCCGCAATCCTCCCTGCAGCGCCTGCGGCAGTTGCCATTGCAGCTCCACGGACGCCGTCTCGATGGGGTGGCGGAACTGGCCTTCGATACGCAACGCCTGCCTTCCTCGGCTGTCGTCGCCGTCCAGTCTCCGCACGGGACGCAACAGATCGCGCTCGCCCGCCGGGTTACCCCGCTGCATCTCTGGCTCAACGGCGTCGAGTGCGTCCTGTTCTGCCTTGTGGCGTTCATCATCTGCTGGCCGCGCCGGGCGACATCGCCCGGTGCCCAACTCTACAGCGGGACACTGCTGTTCGCCGTGGCCGTCGGGACCGGCCACGCCTATCTCGTGCCGCACCCTCTCAGCGTCGACGGCGCACTCATCGCCTGTTTCTTCGCCAGCCGGGCATTCCTCCCACTGCTCTTCCTCCATCTGAGCTTGAGTTTCCCGGCGCCCCATCGTGCCGCCTCAAGTTGGCGGTTCCGCATGGCGGCGGCGGCCGCCGTGATCGGGCTCACAGGATGGGAAGCCGCGACCTGGTGGCAGTACTGCCTGGCACCGTCCATCCCCCTGTGGCGCGCGTACTTCCTCGCCCATCTCAGCGGCGACCTGTGGACGGCGACGATCTTGACGGCGGGACTGGTCATCCTGGCGGTGCGCAGCGCCCGCTTCCCGGAGCCGCAGCTGCGGCTGCAGAGTCGGTGGCTGCTTCTCAGCATGTCGCTGGGCGTCGCTCCCCCGCTGCTTCTGCGAGTGATCCCTCGCGCACTGGGCCTGGCGGAGCCATTACCCGCCATCGTCGATCGCGCGTTGGAACTGGCGGTGCCCCTGGCGCTGGGATTCTCTGTCCTGGTGCACCAGACGATGGACATCGATGCGATCCTGCGCCGGGGCGTGATCTCCACTATCCTGGCCTTGGTCGCCTTCGGCACTGGTGTCACGCTGTGGCTCTCGATGGCCTCCACCACCGGCACGATCCTCCTGTCGCCCCTCGCGGCGTGGGCGCTGGTCGCTGCGGTGGCACTCGCCACGTTTCCCGCGCTGCGCCGCATCATCGGGCGTTGGCTGGACGCTTCCGTGTTTCGCCTTGAACGCGACCTCACGGCGTCCCGGACCCGGTTCCACACCGCCTGCCGCGCCGCCTACGCCCCGCAGGTGCTCGCGGCGGCGCTCAGCGCGGCGGCACGTGAGGCATTCAAGGCGCAGAAGATCCATGTCCGCGTACGCCTTGGCGAGGATGAGACAGAGGAGGGAGACGCGGCGTGGCGCGCTGCGACCACCCTGCTGGACCACACCGCAGCGCCTGGTTCGCCCGTCCCCCACCCGCCCGGAGATGCATCCGACGCCCGGAGCGATGGTGCGAGTCGCGTGTACTTCAGGCGCGAGGCGGGCCCGGGCGATGGCTGGTCGCCGGTGCTCCCGGCGGCGTGCGTGGCCGAGGGAGTGCACGCAGCCTGGCACCTGAGCGCGCCGGATGGCTCGAGCGTGGTGCTCTGCCTGGGTGCGAAGGCCTCGATGCGCGCCTACGTCGCCGAGGACGCGGCGTTCCTCGACGCGCTCCGCCTTCCGCTCGAGGAAGCGCTTGGCCGCATCGCCCTCGAACGCCAGATGGCCGAGGAATCGCTCGCGCGCCGGCGCTTGGACGAGCTCGACCGGATGAAATCGGATTTCCTCGGCCACGCCGCCCACGACTTGCGCACCCCCGTCACGTCGATCAGTTGGGCAACGCGCAACTTGTTGGACGGCGTGCGCGGCCCGTTGACACCACCGCAACAGGAGTACGTGAACGCGATCCACACAGCAGCCGGCCAACTCGAGCGATTGGTGCGCAACCTGTTGGAAATCTCGCGCATGGAGGCGGGGCAGGCCGCGTTTGCGTGTCATCCCGTGGACCTCGAGGAGTGCGTCCGCGCGGTGCTCGAGAGCTTGCGTCCCGCTGCTGACATGCGCTCCGTCACGCTCGCGTTCGACAGCCCCCCGGACCTGCCGCCGGTTCGCGCGCACATGGACCGGCTGCCGGATGTCGTCTTCAACCTGGGAGGCAACGCGCTCAAGTTCACCGCACCCGGCAGCGCGGTGTCGTTTACCATCCGGCGCGAGGCGGCGGGAATCCAGGCGCTGGCCGTGCGCGATCAGGGACCCGGCGTCCCGGACGCGGAGCGCGATGAGATCTTCGGGCGCTTCCGGCAGGGCGCCGCGCGCGGGAGCGGTTCCGAGCGGGGGTTCGGACTCGGCCTCCATGTCGTGCGCTCGTACATGCAGGCGTTCGGCGGCGACGTGTCAGCCTCCACGCCGGACGGCGGCGGCGCCTTGTTCACCTGCCGCCTGCACGAGTGGACGGACGAGGAGAAGGATCGCCACTGATGACGACGGAAGCCGTGGAGGACCTACCCTGATGGCGGATGTGCTGATCGTCGACGACGATCCCCTGCTGCGCCTGGCCCTTGCCGACCGCCTGCGTTATTGGGGCCATGAGCCCGTGGTGGTGCCCGACGCCGAGGCGGCGCTGGAACTCACCGCCACCCGGCAAGTCGACACCGTGCTGCTTGATCTCGGCCTCCCCGGCATGTCCGGCATGGAGTTGCTGCGTCGCTGGGCAGATCTCGAGTACGGCGCGGATGTCATCGTCCTCACCGCGCAGGGCACGATCGAGACCGCCATCGCGGCGATGAAGTTGGGCGCCGCGGACTTCGTGCAGAAGCCCGCGGACTTCGAGGTCTTGCGTGTGACGCTCACCCGGCTGCTCGAGCGTCGCCGACTGCAGCGCGTCTCCATCGCCCTCGATGATCGCGTCCAGATGGAGGCTCCGTCCGGCGGCATTGGGGACTCGCCGGCGATGATCGCGCTGTGGGCCACCGCGCGGCGCGCGGCCGGCGCGCGCTCGACGATTCTCATCACCGGGGAGAACGGCGCCGGCAAGCAAGTGCTCGCCGAATTTCTCCACCGCCACAGCTCGCGTGCCGAGGGGCCATTCGTGTATGTGAACTGTGTTGCCCTCACCGACGAGTTGATGGAGTCCACCCTGTTCGGACACGAATGGCCCCTCGGCACGCGAGCTGTGGCGGTGGA
>JBKJUD010000261.1:0-6947 GCA_046590735.1 Candidatus Eiseniibacteriota bacterium
TGTCGTCCGGCGCGTTGGGCAGGCCGCCGACGAAGGTCACCGCGGTCAGGCTCAGCCCGGCGGGCTGTGCGCCCACCACGCCGGCCAGCGCCGGAGACCACACCGGCCGCGCCGTCCGGGCGAGGTCGAGAGTGTGACGCGCCGGGCCGTTGCTGCCGCTGGCGGCGATGAGGCGTTGCGCCTGCTGCTTCAGGCCCTGGACATCGGCCGCGTCGGCCTTCACGTACCCTTGGAGCGCGTGGGTGGCGATCAGCAGGAACGTCAGCGCCAGGGCGTTGACCATCACCAGCGCGCTCGATCCCATGACCGACAGCAGCCGCCGGCGCTCGCGCTGCAGGCGGCGGCCGCGTTCCATGTAGAGATTGACCCGGAAGGTCGGGGCCAGCGGGCCGACGGGTTGCGACGTGCGCAGCGCGAGCCCGACGGCGACCAGGGTGTCCTGCACGGTGGCGCCGGCGGGATCCTCCGGGAGCACGAGCCCGGGGGCGCGCTCGAGGCAGGCCAGCGGGTCGGGCGATTCGCAGGCCAGGCCGAGGACGCTCTCGAGATACGCCGTGGCCTCGGCGCGGCGGGCGACTGCGCCGATCACGGCGAGCCGCACGGTGGCGCGGTGGCCGATCATCTGCTGGTAGAAGGTCAGGCTGCGGCGAACGTCCTGCGCGAGGCGTTCGAGGTCGGCGGTGGCGTCGGCGGCGGGCGCAGGCGCGGTGGCGCGCTCGGCGGGGCCGAGGCCCACGCCACGGGTCAGCAGGTATCCATCGCACGTCACCAGCGTCAGCGTCGCGCCGTGCGCGCTCACTTCGAGCAGCCCCAGGGCTTCGTCCGGCGCCAGCGGCCGCTGGCGGAACAGCGCGTTGATCGAGGCCATCGGCTTGGTATCCATCACCCACGGCTCGACGCCCGCGCGGGCCAGCAGCTCGACCTGGTCGTGGAGCGCGCGCCGCGGCGCCGCAACCAGCACGACCCGCGTCTGGAGCTGCTGCCGGTCCTGGGCAAGCACTTGGAAGTCGAGTCCGGCCTCCCGCAGGTCGAGCGGAATGTGGCGGCGGGCCTCGCCCTGGATGGCGGCCACCAGTTCGTTCTGCTGCAACCGCGGAAACTGCGCCTGGCGGATCACCGTCGAGCGCGAGGGCATCGCGGCCACCACGCGGCCCAATCGGCCCGCCTGCCGGCGCGCCTCGGCGATCGCCGTGCGGATGGCGGCGGAGACCTCGGCGTCCGGCGCCTCGGCGGGCACTGGCTCCCGGGCCAGCGCGCGCAGCGTCAGGATCTCGCCGCGGTGCTCGAGGGTCACCACGGTCACGCCCTCGCGGCCGCGGGCGATGCCCGTGACCCACTCGGTCGACACGCGCAGTCGCGCTCCTGCCTGTCCGTCCCGCGGTTCGGGACGCCGGTGCGCGAATGCGGGCAATGCCAACTTCATGGTGGCGATGTCTCCTTCCCTGTAATCCGGTGCCGGCGGCGGCCCGCGCTCTGCGCGGGGCACCGGCGTCCGTCAGTTGCGCAAGGTCGCCGAGCCCAGGGTCGTCACCGTGTTGCCGGTGGTGTCCGCGAGCCGCAGATACGTCTGCACCAGCGATCCCGCCTTGGTCACCGCCAGCGAGTCGACCGGCGTCGGTACGATATTCGTCTCGCCGCTGCCCGGGTTGTGCACCAGATAGCGCTTGCCGCTGACCGTCTTGAGGTAGATCGCGTCGAGCGCCACCCCGGATTCGTAGATTCCGACAGTGAGCGAGGCCGCGCTCCACGTGCCGGTGACACGCACGCTGTCGGCGGAGCGGAATCCCCGCGCCAGTTGCTCGATGGCCTGCGTGGCATCCGTCTGCATGCGCAGCTTGGCGTCCACGCGCGTCTTCGCCGACAGGAAGTTCAGGTACGCGTTGCCCGCCCCATAGGCGAAGGTGAGGATCAGCATCGAGCTCACCATCAGTTCCACCAGCGTGAAGCCCCGCCGGCGCGGAGTGCACGGGCGGGTCAACAGATGGCGGGCTGCGACGGCACGCTGCGGCATGGCGACACCGTCTCCTACGGGTGATTCGACAGGAACGTGGACAGGACCACAGAGCGGCTCGTGCCCTTGTTCGTCGTCCAGCTGGTGACCGCGCGCACCCGTTTCAGGTTGGCCGTGGGCACCCCGACCTGCGAGGTAATCACGGAGCGGTACGCGACGCGGACGATAGTGATGGTGGTGTCGGCAGCCAGCGACGCGGTGTACGCCATCGACCGCCGGTCCTCGAGCAGGCGGTTGCCCAGAGAGGTGGCGGTGCGCTTGCGTTCCTCCTCGTCGAACGAACTGCGCCCGAGATAGAGGAATTGCGTCATGCCTGCCAGGACGATGACCAGCACGATCAGCGAGGCCATCATCTCGAGGATCGAGAAGCCGGCCTGTCGCCCATCGGTCCGGACAGCGCGAGGGATGTGCATGACGCGTGACCCTCCTGGGGAACTCCGCCGCGCGCGAGCGGAGCGGCCGACTGACTGCCGGCCGTCCGCAAGCGCGTGCGGAGGGCTAGAACCCGGCGTAGGTGAACGCCGCCGACGAGTCGACCGCCGAGGACATCGTGACCGACATCGCGGTGGTGATGCCGTCGGTCCCGTTGCCGGTGGCCTTCGCGACATAGCGACCTGTCGTCGCGGACGAGGTCTGCGAGTACGTGAAGTGGTCGCTGCCTGTGAAGTCGCCGTAGAACCCGCCTGCCGAGGAACTGGTCGGCCAGGCGGAGTTCTCCTGGTTGTACGACTTCGCCGCCGTCAGGATGGCACCGAGGCGAGCGGTTGCCTCGCTCTTGCGCGAGTTCTTGATGTAGCCGGTGTAGAGCGGCACCGCGATCGCGGACAGGATGGCGACGATGATCACCACCACCATGAGCTCGACCATCGTGAACCCGGCCTTGCGGTTCGTCATGAAGCGAGACATCAGGGACTCCTCCTTGGTGTGGGGTGCTGTAACGCACGAGGCCTTCGTGTCCCCGCACGGCGTTCCCGGTGACGCGGGCTACCCGCCCATCACGTTCCCGAGGTTGAAGACGGGCAGGAACATGGTGACGACCAAGCCGCCCACCAGTCCGCCCATCGTGACAATCATGACCGGCTCGATCAGCGACGCGAGGGCGGTCACCCCGGCGTCGACCTGCAGGTCGCAGAAGTTCGCGGCGCGTCCGAGCATGGTGTCCACCGCTCCGGTCTCCTGGCCGGTGGTCATCAGCTGCAGGATCATCTGCGGCAGCATGTTCTCCGCGCCGAACGCTTCGCCGAGTTCCTGGCCTTCGGCGATGCGGTAGCGCGAGCGGCGTACGGCGCCGGCGATGACCCGGTTGCCGCAGGCGCCCTCGACCAGGTCGAGGGCCTCGAGCATCGGCAGGCCGGCCGCCAGCAGCGCGGAGAGCGTGCGCGTGAATCGCGCCATCGCCGCCTTGAGCGCCAGGTCACCGATGACCGGCGTGCGCAGCAGCACGGTATCGAGCGCCATCGCGCCGGACGGCGTGCGGCGCCACAGGTGAAAGCCGAGGCCGGCGCCCACCGCGATGACGAGCATCAGCGGGAAGTGCGACGAGGTCCATTGGCTGATGCCGAGCACGAACATCGTCGGCGCCGGCAGCTGCGAGTTGAAGTTCTTGTAGATGCCGGCAAAGGTCGGCACCACCTTGAGCAGCAGGAACAGCGTCGCGCCGAGCGAGAAGAAGAAGACGAATCCCGGGTAGGCCATCGCCGACTTCACCTTGGTCTGGATCGCGTCGGCCTTCTCGAGGTATTCGCCGACCTGGTCGAGGACCTGGTCCAGCTTGCCGCTGCGTTCGCCGGCGCGCGCCATGCTCACGTACAGGCCATTGAAGACGCGTGGATGACATTCGAGCGCTTCCGAGAAGCTCTTGCCGTTCTGCAAGTCGGTGGCGACCGCCTCGATGGCCTCGGACAGCGCGCCCTTCGGGGCATCGCGGCTCAGCGAGTGCAGGGCACGGACCAGCGGGAGGCCGGCGTGCAGCATGGTCGCGAGCTGGCGCGTGAACAGCGCGAGGTCGCGGACCGGCACGCGATCCATCATGCCGCGCATGCTCTCGCCGATGCGCCGCAGCAACGGGACGCCCGGCGCCACGCCGGCACGCTCCTCGAGGCTGAGCACGATCAGGCCGCGGCGATGCAGCGCCTCCTCGGCCGCGTCGGAGGAATCGGCCGACTCGACGCCCGTGCGCTCCTCCCCTGCGAGATCCTTCACGACGTACTCGAACAGCGGCATTCCTTGGCCTCACGATTCCTCGGGGCACGCCCATGTGCGCCGACCTTGCGGTCTTGAGTCCCGGCTACAATCGGCACCCTCCGTCACAGGCTTGAGGGGCGAGTTGCCGATGGCCGCCGGCCTGGCGGGAAATTGCCGGGGAGAGGCGTGTTACAGGGGGTCCATGGCCACGCGGACAATCTCCTCGGCCGACGTCTGCCCGGCGAGCACGGCCGCCACGCCGCTATCGCGCAGGGACATCGCGCCGGCAGCGGCCGCGGCCGCCCGCACATCATCGGCGGGGGCGCCGGCGGCGATCAGGCGGCGCAGTTCCGCGTCCATCGGCAACAGTTCGTGGATGGCGAGACGGCCGGAATACCCCCGGCCCTTGCAGGTGTGGCAGCCCACGGGGCGAAACGCGACGCAGCCCTCGCGCGTCCCGGGCAGGATCCCGAGCGCCACCAGCGACGGATCGTCGGTCGCGGCGGGTTGCCGGCATTGCGGGCACAGGCGGCGCACCAGGCGCTGCGCCAGCACCAACGACAGCGCGGAGGCCACCAGGTACGTCTCGACACCGATGTCGACGAGGCGCGTCGCGGTGGCGACCGCATCGTTGGCGTGGATGGTGGAGAGCACGAAGTGGCCGGTGAGCGCGGCGCGCACCGCGATCTCCGCGGTTTCCTGATCGCGGATCTCGCCGAGCATGATCACGTCGGGGTCCTGGCGCAGGAAGGCGCGCAGCGCGCGGGCGAAGGTCATCCCCGACTTCTCGTTCACCTGCACCTGGTTCAGCCGCTCGATCTGGTACTCGACCGGATCCTCGACGGTCATGATGTTGGTGGTGGTGCCCACCAGGTCGTTGAGCGCGGCGTAGAGCGTGGTGGTCTTCCCGCTGCCGGTGGGACCCGACACCACCAGCATCCCCCACGGCCGGTGGATGATCTCGCGGAGCAGCGTGAGGTTGGTCGGACTGAAGCCGAGGCTCTCCAGGCGCATGTCGACCGAGCCCTTGTCGAGCAGGCGCATCACCACCTTCTCGCCGCTGATTGTCGGCATGACCGAGACCCGGACATCCACCTTCCTGTTCTGCAGGCGCACGCTGAAGCGGCCGTCCTGCGGCACGCGGCGCTCGGCGATGTCGAGGTCGCTGAGCACCTTGATGCGCGAGACCAGCGCGGCGTGCAGGCGCTTCGGCGGGCGCAGGGCGTCGTAGAGCACGCCGTCGGTGCGGTAGCGTACGACCAGCCCGGTGGTAAGCGCCTCGATGTGGATGTCGGTGGCGCGTTCCTGGATCGCCTTGACGATCAGGCTGCTGACCAGGCGGACGATCGGCGCGTCGTCGGCGGCGCTGCGCAACTGCGAGGCGTCGAAGTCCTCGGCGGCCTCGAGCTTTTCGGTCGACAGTTCGATGCCGGCCATCGCGTCGTCGAGGTGGTCGGAGGCGCGGGCGCTCTCGTAGAGGCGATCGATGGCGGCAACGATGTCGCGCTCGCGGCCCACCAGCGACCGCACCACCCGCTGTGTCACCGCGGTGACGTCGTCGAGGGCGAGCAGGTTCACCGGGTCGGCCATCGCGACGACGATGGTGTCCGCGGTCGCCGACACCGGGATGACGCTGTGGCGCCGCGCGAAATCCTCGGGCAACAGGGCGATGGTTGAAGGCTCGATGCCCTGGACCGAGCCGGGATCGAACACCTCCAGTCCCAGTTGCCGCGCGAGCCCGGCGACCAGGTGATCCTCGGAGACGAAGCCTTCCTCGACCAGCACGGTGCCGAGCCGCTTGCCCGAGGTCCGCTGGCTCTCCAGTGCGCGCTCGAGATCCCGCTCGGTCAGCGCGCCGAGTTCGACGAGGATGGTGCCGAGGTAGGACATCCAAGGCTGGGCGCCGGGTGATGCGGCATCCGGCGCCGCGGGCGCCGTGGGCACGATCGGGGGAACGGCGGCCAGCGTGGGCGGTCGGAGGGGCGGCTGCGGCTCGGGGGTCGCATGGCCGTGCGCCGTGGGGGCCATGGGCTAGCCGATCCGCAGCAATTGGAGGGGCTGCAACAGCACATCCGGCCCGACGAACAGCACCACGGTCGCTGCCGGGGCCAGGAAGACGCCGAAGGGCAGCTCCGTGCGCAACGACTGCCGCTGGACGCTCAGGATGGCCACGCCGATCACGGTGCCGACCAGGCTGGCGAGGAAAAACGTCAGCATCACGCCGGTGGCGCCCAGCACGCAGCCCATCGCCAGCGCTAGCGTGCAGTCGCCGAACCCCATGCCATCGCGCCCGGTGAGCCGGTAGTAGGCCTCACGCACCGCCCACAGCACGCCGAAGCCGACCGCCGCGCCGCCCAGCGCCCGCGTCCACGTGCTGACGTGCACCTGGGTGGCGAGCAGGCCGAGGACCACCCCGGCGATGACCATCTGGTCGGGGATGATCCGCGCCTCGTAGTCGGTGAAGACGACCACCAGCATGCAGCAGCAGAAGCCGAAGGCGAGCACCGCCGCCGGCGAGACCCCGAAGCGCCACGTGGCGAGCACCGCCAGCCCGCCGGCCAACGCCTCGATCAGCGCGTAGCGGATGCTGAAGGGCGCGCGGCAATCGCGGCAGCGTCCGCGCAGCAGCACCCAGCCCAGCACCGGGAGGTTGTCGTACCAGCGGATGCGGGCGTCGCAGGCCGGGCAGTGGGACGGTGGGTCGACCACCGATTCACCGCGCGGCATGCGGTAGATGCAGACATTGAGGAAG
>JBKJUD010000408.1:0-2606 GCA_046590735.1 Candidatus Eiseniibacteriota bacterium
GGTGTACTCGCCGACGCCATCGAGCGCCAGCAGCCCCTCGAGCGTGCGCGGCATGCCGCCGCCGTCGGCGGTGACGCTGCGCGCGATGTCGTGCAGCCGCCACGCCCGCGCGTTGTAGCCGAGCGGCCGCCACGCCTTCTCCACCGTCGCGCGCGGCGCGCGGGCGAGCGCGGCGGGCGTGGGAAAGCGATCGAGCCACGCTTCGTACTTGGGCAGCACGCGCACGACCGGCGTCTGCTGCAGCATCACCTCGCTCACCAGCACCGCGTAGGGATCGCGCGTGCGGCGCCACGGCAGGTCGCGGCCGTGCGCGTCGTACCACGCCAGCAGCAGCCGCGCGAAGCGGCGGCGGCGCGCGACGAAGCGCGGAATGTCCGGCAGGAGCGATGCGGGCTTCGATTTCGCGACCGGCTTGGCCGCCGCGCGCGTCTTGGTCGTGGTCACCGCGCGAGAGTAGGCAGTGGACCGGGGAGGGTCAACAAGACGTCGGCGCGGCGCGGAGTCCAACCGCGCACGTTGGCGCGGCGTCTACCCGCGGCGCTCTGGCGCGCGCGGGGCGCGGCTGCTAGCCTCGCACGCATGTCCGAGCCCTTGCTCAACCGCCTCGCGGACGCGCGCAGCGCCTACCTTCGCGAGGCGGCGTCCTCCCCCGTCGCCTGGCAGCCCTGGGACGATGCGGCGCTGGCCGTGGCACGCGCCCTCGACCGGCCGGTGCTGCTCGACATCGGGGCGTCGTGGTGCCACTGGTGCCACGTCATCGACCGCGAGTCCTACGCCAGTCCCTCGATCGCCGCGCGGATCAACGCAGAATTCGTCCCGGTGAAGGTCGACCGCGACGAGCGGCCCGATGTCGACATGCGCTACCAGGCGGCGGTCGGCGCGATCACCGGCCGCGGTGGCTGGCCGCTCACCGTGTTCCTCACCCCCGCCGGCGATGCATTCTATGGTGGGACCTACTTTCCTCCCGACGACCAGCCCGGGCTGCCCGGCCTGCGCTCGCTGCTCCCGCGTATCGCCGCGGCGTATCGCGACAATCGCGGGCAGGTGGAACGCAGCGCCGCAGAGCTGCTGGCGGCGCTGCGCGCGCGCCACGCCGACCCGCCCGCGCCCGGCGCGGCCGGGACGCCCGACGGCGCGGTCGCCGAGCTGCGCGCGGAGTGGGACAGCGCGCACGGCGGATTCGGCGACGCGCCGAAGTTCCTGCACGGCGGCGCGGTGGAGTTCGCGCTCGCCGCGGGCTGGGCGCGCGGCGACGCGTCGCTCACCGCGATGGCCACCGACGCCCTGCGCGCAGCCTGCCGCGGCGCGCTGCGCGATCATCTCGGTGGGGGATTTCATCGCTACACCGTCGACCGCGCGTGGCGCGAACCGCACTTCGAGAAGCTGCTGGGTGACCAGGCGGAGGCGCTCGGCGCGCTGTCCCGCGCGTTCGCGGTTGCCGGCGAACCGTGGATGCGCGGGGCGATCGAGGCCGGCGTCGAGTACGTGGTCTCGACACTGGGCGAGGCGGGGACGCCGTGGTTCTTCGCCGCGCAGGATGCCGACTGCGGCGCGGGAGACGACGGCGGCTTCTACACCTGGACGCCCGACGATGTCACAGCTGCGCTGCCGCCGGCGGAGGCGGCCGCGATCGCCCGGCATCACGGGTTCGACGCGACGCATGCGAACAGCGCGCGGCATGCACTGTTCGAGGCAGACGGCGCCACGACGGATCTTCCCTCGGACGCTGCCACCTTGTTGCCGTCCGCGCACGCGCGCCTGCGCGACGTGCGCGCCCCGCGCCCAGCTCCGTCGGTGGATCGCGCGTGCCTGGTGGCGGCGAACGCGCAGGCCGCGTCAGCGCTGTTCGCGGCCAGCGCCGCGCTCGACCGTCCCGACTGGACGGCGAGGGCGGTCGCGGCCGTCGAGTTCCTGCTGCGCGCCGGGCTCGAGCCGCGCGGCACCCTTGCGCACGTCATCGCCGCGGACGACGCCGCGGTCCCGGGCCTGCTCGACGACCAGGTGCATGGCGCCCTCTCGCTCGCCGACTGCTACGAACACTCCGGCAATCCAGTCTGGCTCGAACACCTGGCACGGCTGCTCGATGCGACGCTCGCGGATTTCGCGGACGGCGGCGGCCTCGCCGACAGCCGCGCGCCAAGCGGTCCGACCATCGCGCTGTTCGCGATACGGTGGAAGCCTTACCTCGATCACGCCGGGCCGGCCGCCAACGCGGTGGCCGCGATCGCGCTGGATCGCGCGGCGGCGCTGACCGGCCGCGTCGAGTTCCGAGCCGCCGCCACGCGCATCCTCGAAACATTTGGCGGCGCACTCGGTGGACACGGGCGCTTCGCCGGTACCTTCGCCCTGGCGCTCCAACAGCACGCAGCCCCGCCGCTGAACGTCGTCGTCGTCGGGCGCCGTGACGACGTGCGCGCGGCCACATTGCGCCGCGCCGCGCTGGCGCCGTTTCGTCCCGGCCGCGCCGTCTTCAGCGTGGACCCGCACACGCGTGACGAGGCGCTGCCGGAAGCCGTCCGCCACTCGGTGCGCGCAGCCGCGCCCGGATGGACTGATGCCACGGGCCCGCGCGCATTCGTCTGTGCGGGAAACGCCTGCGCCGCGCC
>JBKJUD010000007.1:0-16914 GCA_046590735.1 Candidatus Eiseniibacteriota bacterium
GAGCACGTTGAGGCCGCGCATGCGCGCCACGCGCGAGATGACGTCGGTGGGCACGTAGTTGTGGCAGTGCCCGACGCTGAGGCCCGCGCCCGAGGGATACGGGAAGAAGTCGAGGCAGTAGAACTTCTTCGTCGACGGGTCGGTCGGCGTCCGGTACAGCGCGGTGTCTTCCCAGCGCTGTTGCCAGGCGGTTTCGAAGTCGTGCGGGGTGTAACGCTCTGCCATCGTGCTCCTCTGCCGAAAGGGACTGGGGAGGGTAGCACAGGAGGGGCAGGGACGGGCAACCGCCGGCGGCGCGACGGTCCCTCAGCGCGGGCGGCGGCTTACCCGCCTGGCTGACGCCGCTCGCGCGGCGGCGTGCCCGGCGCGGCCCCCGGTTTCCGCAACAGCCGCACCGACAGGAGATCGGGCCGGAACTCGATGACCGGCAAGGGCGTGTGGCGGTTGATGTCGTCGATGACGGCGGCGACCAGCAGCCGCGTGTGCGCCTCGTCCGAGGCCGGCATCGCGGGAGGGAGGCGGAGATCGCCCAACGGATCGAAGCCGTACGCCGCCGCGAACTGCCGCCGCGGGCCAGGATGCGACAGGTGCCGCGGCTGCACGATGACCAGCTCCGGGTGCTGGTGATCGAGGTCCTGGAGGATGCGCAGGCGGTTCGCCATGTCATCGTCCCAGACGAGGAACGCGGGCTGCCGCGGGATGCTGTCCCACATCTGCCGCACCAGCGCATCGGCCTGCACGAAGGTGCGGGTGCGTTCGCGGGCGACCGACCAGCCGCGTGTCCCGCTGGCCAGGACAAGCGCACACGCGGCCGCCACCAGCGTGCGCGCCGCCGCCCGCGGCCACGCGACCTCCGCGAGCGCCACGGTGAGCAGCGCCAACCCGATCGCAATGGGAGGCAGGAAGTACGCCGAGGGATCGGGAACGCCATACGCGAAGCAATACGCGCCCTGCAGCACGACGCCCGCCGCCAGCGCGCGTCGCACCGCGCCGCCGCGCCAGGCGGCCCACACGCTGCCCGCCACCGCGGCGAGGAGCCAGGGATAGACGTAGGCGGCGAGCACGTGCCGCTGTCCCGGCGAGGGCGCGAACTGTCCCAGGTAGATGCGGTACTGCGCACCGGTGATGTGCGACACCACGCTCGCGAACCGGGGCTCGAGTTCGGGCCACTGCGCGAGGGCCGGATGCCACGCGCGCCACGCGACGTAACCGTACGACGCCAGCGGCAGCGCGATCCCGGCGAGCGCCGCCACGATCGCCGCGCGCCCGCCCGCGGCTCCCCGCAGCCGCCACGCCACCGTCGCCAGCGCGACGGCCAGCGGCACCGCGAAGCAGACCGCGGTCGCGTGGTGCGCGAGCCCGAGGCCGACGACGGCGCCCCAGCCGAACATCACCCGCCGCGGCACGCCCGGCGTCGGCAGGTGCTCTCGCAGCCGCCGCACCGCCGACCACGTCACCCAGGCCACGATCGCCACCCACGCCAGGTGCCAGCTGTTGACCTCCGCGATCGTCGTCTCCACCGTCCACGCGGGATTCAGGGCGAACGTGCCGACCGGCAGCAGCGCGACGTACCCGGCGCGGCGCGCGTCCAGGCGCCGGGTGAGCAGCCGCGCGGTTGCCGCGTGCAGTGCGCCCATCGCCACCGCGCCTCCCAGCGCGCTGAAGGCATTCGCCGCCGGGACCCACGGCACTTCCAAGGCATGTGCGGCCCGCACGAACAACGAACCCAGAATGGTATAGAGCGGATACCCGGTGGGATGCGCGAGCCCCAGCGTCGCCAGCACCAGCGTGAATTCGCCGGAATCCTTGTCCGCGGGCACGGGGGAGAGCAACGCGAGATAGAGCACGAAGGCCGCAAGGCCCACCACAAGGGAGAGCCACGGCGCGGGAGGGGACTCCTGTGTGCGGCGGACGGCGGCCATCGGGACTCCCCCTGATGAGAGCTTGCAGCCTAGCAAGCCACCCAAGGGCTCGGCAATGCGCTCCACACACGGTGCGCGGGCGCGGCCCGGCGAAAGCGTGCAGCCATCGTGCTAACCGGCGATCACCAGGCGCCGCACGGAGGCTCCCGCCGGCGTGGTCACCCGCAGGAAATAGACGCCCGGTGCGATCCCGGCGCCCACCGGCACCACCGTCATGCGTCCCGTCGGCGGGCCATCGTACAGCTGCCGAATCATGCGCCCTCCGACGCTCACAAGCTGCGCACGGATCGGCCCCGGCACCCGCTGGCGGACCAGCAGATTGCCCCCCGCGCGCACGATCGAGGGCGCCACCTGCACCTCCAGCGGGTCGACGTCCCCGGGGATGTCGTGGATTTCCACCTCGCGCTCCGCCCCGGGCGTCTCGTGCCCGTCCACCACCGCCACCACGCGGAAGCTGTAGGTGCCGCCCGCGAGCAGCGAGTCGACCGTCGCCACGCTCTCGCACCTGCCGCGCGGATCCGTCGGCCCCTCGAGCGCCGAAATCTCGTGTGCCAGCGTCCACGTCGAATCCCACTCAGCCTTCACGTAGACGCGGAACGCCTCGGCCTGTCCATCGCCGCCTTCGGTCCAGCGCAGCACCACGCCGCCCGAGTCCCGCTGCGCGATCAGGTCGAGCACGCGATCGGTGGGCTCCTCGCTGCCGGTGACCAGGAAACTCCAGCAGGTGGTATCGCGCATCGCGCCATCGATCACGTCGGCGATGACGGTGTGCTTGCCACTGCAGAAGGGGCCGATGGTGACGCTGGGCCCGCGCGAGGGGAACGCTCGCTCATCGACCCACCAGCGGTACCGGAGTTGGTGTCCGCTCGCGCTCTGCACCGCGATCTCGAAGCTCTGGGACGCACCGCGCACCAGCGGGATGCCGGTCTCCGGCATCTGCGCGACGACGGTGGGACGGGTCTCGAAGCGCCACATGTCGGACAGGTGGATCTGCGACTCGGGCGAGGTCGTGATCAAGCCGCCCACCGCGTAGAGCGCCTGGTCGCGCGGATTGCACACCAACTCGTAGGTGGCCCGCGGCAGGAACTGCGCCGGGGCGAGAGCGGACAGATCCGTCCAGCGGCCTCCCGCCCGCGTGTCATAGCGCCAGAAGCCGCCCAGGGCGTACGGCGAGTCGTAGCCGCCCGCCATCCACAGCACGCCATTCGCGTCGAGCGCCAACCCGTTGTATGACCGCGGCGTGATGGCCGCCGCGCCGCTGGCCGCGGTCAGGTCGGTCCAACGATTGTCGGGGATATCGTAGCGCCAGAAGTCGTGCAGGTAGCCGGAGGCATCGCTGTAGCCGCCGAACAGGTACAACGCGTCGTCCCCATCCCACGCGATGTCGTACAGTTCCCGCGCCTCGGGCCGCGGCTCGCCCGCACGGGGCGCCACCACGTGCCACGCCTCGCCGGCGACGTCGAAGCGCCAGAGATCGCCGAGTTGCACCGCCCTCGCGTCCACTCCGCCGAACAGCCAGAGCTGGTCGCGCTTCCAGTCGCCCACGAAGCCGTGGTCCTCCCGTCCGGCCGGTGAGCCGGCGGGGGTCAGGTCGCGCCACGTACGCGTGGCGGGGTCGTACCGATAGAGTTGCTGCGAGAACACGCCGCTGAGATCGACTTGGATCCCGCCGAATTCGTAGACGCGTCCCGCCGCGTCGGAGGCGAGGTGCGGCTCGATGGTCGGGGGAATCGGGCAGGCGGTGGCGACGGTGAGGTCGGTGAAGCGGCCTCCGAAGGGGCAGTGCCAGAAGTCCCCGAGCAATTCGTACGTGTGGGTCTTCATCTTCGTCACCCAGTGCGAGCCGCCGAAGACGAACAGGTCGCCATTGGGGGTCACGGTCAGACCGTGCTGTCCGCGTCCCGGCATCGAGTCGGAGCCCGCGTAAACCCTTGTCCACGCTGGCATTGCGGGTGGGGCTGCGGCAGCGGCGATTCCGGGTAGCAGCACGCCCGCCGCGATCGCGAGACCGAGGAAGGCCCGTCGCTGCGGGGGAGTGACGGCGGGGATGTGGGCGCGAGGCTCGTCCATGGGTGCAGGGAGTCGGACATCGCCGGAGTGCATGAGGTTGCACGGAGTGGCAAATATTTCTGCTCCAAGGGCCCGGCGCCGCCCGGGCCCGTTCCCCGCGCAGCTCGAGGATGACGCGAATCGTCATCATTCATTAACATCCGAACGCGCGACCTTCTGAGGCCAGGGTGCGTCCTACACTGCGCATCACCGCGTTGCAGCACGTCAGGCCGCGTGCCGTAGCCGTGAAAACCGTGCATCGCGCGTGCCGGTTCATGGGTACGCCGGGACGCGGGGGGAGAAGATAGCCGGAACCTCCCGCACTCGTTCCGAACTCTAACCCGGCAAGCTGTCCCCGGACTCGAACCGCGTTTTCATCGCGTCGATCCGCCGGGAGGGCAATGGTGTGACGCAGCATTCGATGGCCGCGACGGAGCACAACACGCCATTCGCGCCTGCACCCTGCCCCGACCTTTTCAGGAGGAACACATGATGGTGAAGTGGAAGATCCTGCTCGCGAGCAGTCTCGTTGTCGGCACCGTGTTGGCTTCGGGCTGCGCCAAGAAGGCGGACGAAACGACTCCGTCGATGACCGACTCGACCTCGATGGCGCCGTACGACAGCGTGCCGCCGATGGACACGACGTCGCGCTCCTCCATCACGACCACCACCGACGGCAACACCACGGTGACCACGAGGAAGTCCACGCGCACCACGCGCAACCCGACCGCCGTGGTCCGCGGCCCGAGCGACCACCACCACCACTCCACGCCGGCGGTGCCGGTGTCAGACGAGAAGTTGCGTCCGATCATGGTGCCCGCGGGCACCACGATCAACGTGGCGATCGGCGATGACATCACCACCAAGACGGCGAAGGAAGGCGACAGCTTCTCTGGCCGCCTCACCGAGGACGTCGTGGTGGATGGCCGCACTGCGTTCCCGAAGGGCGCGACGGTCGAGGGCCATGTGGTGTCGGCGATGCGTGGCGGTGGCAACGAGTCCAAGCGCGCGCACCTGCAACTCAAGTACGACCGCGTGGTCGTCGAGGGTATCGCCACCGCGTTGAACGTGACCGGCGCCGACATCGAGGGCCAGTCGGGTACCAAGGGTGACGTGACCCGCATCGGCGGTGGCGCGGCGGCGGGCGCCGCAGCCGGCGCGATCCTGGGTGGCAGCAAGGGTGCGGCGAAGGGTGCCATCGTCGGTGGCGTCGCGGGGACCGCGGCGAGCCTGCTGGCGCATGCGCCGGACGTCGTGATCGAGGCAGGCTCGACCCAGTCGGTGCGCTTGAACCACACTGTGATGGTAGGCGAGCGGGCTGTCGAGGCCGCCAACCGCTAGACATCCAGTGACATTGCAATACTCGGGGGGCACGGCAGGGACGCCGTGCCCCTTGTGCGTCTAGCGCGATCGGCGGCGCGGGGGTAGGGCCACGCGATGCAGGCCACTGCCGCCCGCGGCCGGCGACACGCCGATCCACACGCTGCCCCGCGCGTCCCGCCACAGTGCCTGGGCGGGGGACGGTGCGTCCGCCACCGGCCGCCAGATTTTTCCCGACCATGCGACGACGCCTGGCGCGGCATGTTCGCCCTGCCGGCCGAAGTACCCGCCCGCGAGCAGGCCCTTTGGTGCGCCACACAAGGAGGTCACCGGGCCGGGGGTCCCGTCCCCAAGTGCGGTCCACCGCGATCCCGTCCATCGGGCCACCCCGCGCGCAGAGACCGTGCCGGCGTGATGGAAGTCGCCGCCCATGACGAGGTCGCCGCGCCAGCGCGCGAAGCAGTACACCGGGCCATCGGCGCCGGCGCCGCAGGCCGTCCATGCGTGACCGTCCCAGCGCGCCACCCCGGCGGCGGACCGCGAGTCTCCCACCTGCGCGAAGTAGCCACCCGCGAACAGCGCGCCGTCGTGCACGGCCAGGCACCGCACGACGCCGTCGGCGCCACGACCCACCGGCGCCCACGCAGTGCCATCCCATTGGGCCAGGTGCGCGCACCGCGTGCCGCCACTGCGCGTGAAGGCGCCGCCGGCGATCCAGCGTCCGCGGTAGCGCGCGAGCGCGAACACCGGCCCGTCGAATCCCTCCCCGAGCGCGTGCCAGGCGGCGCCATCCCAGCGCGCGACATGGGCGGTGCTGTCTGGCGCCGCGAACCGTCCGCCCGCGAGGACCTCAGCGCGACCCAGCGCGACCGTGTGCACCTCGCCGTCGAGGCCGGCGCCGAGCGGGGTGGCGTCCAGCCGCGCGCGCGACAGCCACGCGATCGAGCGCGCGGGGGTCGCCCCCACCCCGTCGAACACTCCAGCTACCAGCAGCGAATCGCCGCGCGCAGCCAGGGCATAGATGCTGCCCTGCACCAGCGGCGTGGCCTCCGCCTGGGCCACGCCCAGCGCGCACAGTCCAGCCAGGAGCACGGATCGCATCGCGGCAACGCGGCTGGGCATCCCCGCCGTCCTCCTGGGGCCTGCGGACGTGGTGCATTCTCCCTGCTGGCCGCCACGCCCCATCTCCGCTACACTGCGGGCTCCATGACGACTGCGCTTGACCGCAAGGGAATCGTGCTTCCGCCGGACATTTCCACGCTCATCGAGAAGCGGGACTTTGCCGGCGTCGAAGCATTCTGGGTTGCTCGCCTCGCGAACCTCCCGGCGAACCTCGCCACCTTGCTGAAAGTGAGCGACGAACTCCACCGGATTCACGCGGAATCCCAGGCGGCGCATCTTCTCGGACTCCTGGCCCACACGGCCGATCGCGAGGGACATGCCCAGGCCCGGCTCGCCGCACTGCGCTACCTGGCCCCGTTGAAGCGCGATGACGCGACGGTGGCGGCGGCGCTCGAGGCGCTCTGGCGCGAGACCGAACCAGATCATCCCAGCCTCCAGCTTCTTCTCGATCACTACGAGCTGCCGCGGCACCCCAATATTCAGGAGGCTCTACACGAGATGGAAACCTGGCTGCTGTTCCCGCCCGGACAGGGCGTGCTCGCGGAATCCCGCGGCATCGGACGCGTGCGCAGTATCGACACCGAGCGTGGCACCATCGGCTTGGATTTCGAAGTCGAGAAGGGCGTGCAGATGCGCGTCGACGCGGCCAAGCGCCTGCTGACACCGATGCCCGAGAACCACGTGCTGATGCGGCGCTTCGACGACCCCGCGCAGTTCCGCGCGGACGCCGAGAAGTCGCCCGGCGAGGTGGCCGCGGCGCTGCTGCGCAGCCTCGGCCGCCCGGCTCCGGCGCTGGAAGTCCGGCATCATCTGCGCGGCATCGTACCCGATGTGAAGTGGGCCAAGTGGTGGTCGGCGGCCCGCAAGAACAAGGCGGTGCAGCCGATGCCCAAGGACCCCAAGCTATTCCAGTGGGTTGATCCGGGCGTGGTGGCGGCCGCCGAGGCGGCCGTGGACCCGCGCGGTCTGTCGCCCGCCGACGCACTCGACCAGGCGCGCGGCCGGCTCAAGAAGCGCATGACGCTGGATGCCGCATACCTCCAGGCGCTCGCCACGCACGGCGAATCCGTGGTCGACGCCGACCCGGCGCTGGCGCTCGAGATCGCCGACATGCTCGGCCGCGCCGGCGCGGACACCGACGCGCTGCTGTCGTACTCGCCCGCGTCCGTGCTGTCCTCCCACGACCC
This sequence comes from Candidatus Eiseniibacteriota bacterium, assembly GCA_046590735.1. Classification (GTDB taxonomy): domain Bacteria; phylum Eisenbacteria; class RBG-16-71-46; order CAZEPH01; family CAZEPH01; genus JBKJUD01. The sequence goes on from JBKJUD010000007.1 coordinate 7,601, forward strand.
GCTCGACGTGCTGCCGGCCATCCGCGACAAGGCGACGCGCGAGGCCGCGCTCAACACGCTGCGCGAGGTGCGCGACGACTGGGCCGGCATTGTCTCGGCGCTCATCGTCGTCGAGGAAGACGCGCGCACCGTGCAGTCGCTGGTCAAGACACTCGCGGCCCACGCGTCCGAGGAGCACCAGCGGGTGGTGATGCAGGTGCTCCGTTCGCCGCGGCGCAACCCGCGCACCTTCCTGTTCATGGCCAAGTACGCCGCCACCGCCGATGAAGTCCGCTCGCAGATCGGCGCCTCGACGCTGCTGACCGTGTTCGAGTCGCTCAACGACGACCTGTTCAAGCCCTATCGCTCGGTGGTGAAGGGCCTGCTCGACGCGCCGGAACTCACGCGCGCCGTCTATCTCAACACTTCGGTCGACGAGGCCCGGCGCATTCGCATTTCGCTGGAGCGCGCCGACATCGAGGAGTACCGCCGCGTGCGGTTGCGCGACGAGCTGCTGGCGCACTTCCCCAGCCTCGACGTGGGCGAGACCGACGTGATCTACGTCAGCCGCGCCGCCGCCGATCGCAAGCGGGGCGAGCTCGAGCACCTGATGACCGTCGACATCCCTGCCGTTGCCGCCTCGCTCGGCCGCGCCGCAGCACTCGGCGACCTCAAGGAGAACGCCGAGTACAAGGCGGCGCGCGAGAAGCACGGGCAACTGAGCAACCGCGCGCAGACCATCAGCGAGGAACTGCAGCGGATCCGCATGATCGAGCCTGCGACTGTCGACACGGGGCGCATGTCGATCGGCGGCGCCTGCGACCTCGAGCCCGTCGAAGGCGGCGCGATGCGCACCGCCGCGGTGCTCGGGCCTTGGGACGCGGACGTCGACAACGGCGTGTACTCGTACCTCTCACCCTTCGGCAAGGCGCTCGTCGGCAAGCTCGAAGGCGAGACCGCGATGCTCGGCGACACGGAGTTCATCCTGCGCAACATCCGCCGCGGCGTCTAGGGCGCGGCGAGTGCAACGAACTGCAGCCGGGTGGATGCGCGTCCTGCGTCGCCCGGCTGTCGCATTGCTGGCGCTGCTGCCGTTCGCGCTGCCTGCGCGGGCGGCGGAGCATCGCGTCACCTTCCGCTACCATGATGACGCCGCGCGCGCCGTGTTCCTGGCCGGCGATTTCAACGGCTGGTCCGCGACCCGTGATGCGATGACGCGCGGTGGCGCGTCCGGCGATTTCACCCGCGAGGTCGTGCTGCCCGCCGGCGCGCGGGTCGACTACAAGTTCGTCGTCGACGGCCGCTGGATCCTCGATCCCGCCAATCCGAACACCTGCACGGGCGGCTTCGGGCCGAATTCGGAGTACGCGACGCCCGAATACGTGCCGGCGCCGGAGATCGCCCGGATCGACTCGATCCCGCACGGCCGCATCGAGACGCTGCAGTTCGCCTCCGCGCTGCTCGGCAACACGCGCCGCGTGCAGGTGTACCTGCCGGCCGGCTACGACGCGCGCGGCCGCTATCCCTCCGCGCTGTTTCAGGACGGCGGCGAATATCTGAGCCTCGCCAACCTCGCGAACATTCTCGACTACGGCATCGCGACGGGGCGCATCCGCCCGCTGATCGCGATCTGTCCCGATCCCGTCAATCGCAACGCGGAGTACATGCTCCACGACGCGTACCGGCAGTTCGCGCTGCGCGAGTTGCTGCCGCATGTTGACTCGCTGTACGCGACGATCACCGACGACCCGGCGATGCGCGGCACCGTGGGTGTCTCGCTCGGCGGGCTGATGGCGGTGATGATGGCGTGGCGCTCGCCGGAGGTGTTCGGCGTGGCGATCAGCCAGTCGGGCGCGTTCCAGGTCGCCGGCGGACGGTTCATGTCAGAGGTGAAGAAGCCGGCGGCGAGATCGCTCAGGCTTTGGCTCGACGCCGGCACGCTGGAAGGCGACGAGTTCGGGCAGCCGACCCTGGATCTCGTCGATTCGCTCTGGGCGAGTCCGCGCGACCCCTTCGATCTCTTTGGGCTGCCAGAGCCAACCGACAACCGGCGGACAACTCGATTGCGCACGGGTCATGCCGGCGCCGAGTGCTGGTTCATGTGGAACACCTATCCCGAAGGCCACTCCTGGGGCAACTGGCGGGCGCACTTGCTTGCGGCGCTCTCCGCCATGTGGCCGATGACGCGGTAGATGAACTCTCTCGTGCTCGGCGCCCGGACGTGGGCGCAGCAGGCCATCCGCGAAGGCGCCGCGTTCCGCCGCGTGCTCCGCGAGCTCGAATCGCACGCCGCGTGGACCGATGCCGAACGCCGCGCCGCGCAGAACGCCGCGCTGGCGCGCATCTTCGCCGCATGCCGCGCGACGCCCTTCTACCGCGATCGGCTCGACGGCTGGTTCGCGACGCGCTCCGGCGGCAGCGCCCAGCCGCTCGAGTTGCTCGATCGCGTGCCGCCGCTGGACAAGCAGACCCTGCGCGCGCACAACGCCGCCTTCCGCGCCGCCGGCGTGCGCGGCCTGCTGGCGCGCAGCGGCTACACCTCCGGCACCACCGGCACGCCGTTGCGCTGCTACCGCGACACGGCAGCGATCACCTTCGAGCACGCCGCCCTCTGGCGCATCTTCCGCTGGGGTGGTCTGCAACTCGGCGACCGCCGCGTGTTGCTGCGCGGCGACCTCGTCATCCCGGCCGAGCAGCGCGAGCAGCCCTTCTGGAAGCTGGCGTCCTCGCGCATCCTCGCCATGTCCAGCTACCACCTGACGCCCGAGTCGATCCCGCTGTATGTCGAGGCGATCCGCCAGTTCGGCCCGGCGGCGATCCAAGCGTACCCGAGCAGCGTCGCGCTCGTCGCCCAATGGATGGTGCAGCACGGCGAATCGCTGCCGCTGAAGTGCGTCATCACCAGCAGCGAGACCCTGCTCGACGCGCAGCGTGAGGCCATCGAGCGCGCCTTCGCCTGCCCGGTGATCGATTACTACGGCAATGCCGAGCGCACCGCGCTGCTCGCCCGTTGCGAGCGTGGCGCCTACCACGCGCTCACCGACTACGCGGTCACCGAGTTCCTCGACCAGGGCGACGGCACCGCGGAAATCGTCGGCACGCCGCTGTTCAATCGGACCATGCCGCTGCTGCGCTACCGCAGCGGCGACCAGGTGGCGATCCCGGCGCCGGCCGACCGCTGCCCGTGCGGGCGTACTTTCCCCGTCACCCTGCGACCCGAAGGCCGCCGCGACGTGTACGTCCTGACGCCGGACGGCCGCCGGATCGGCCGCCTCGACCACATCTTCAAGGGGCTGACCGCGATCCGCGAAGCGCAGATCGTGCAGCCGGCGGTGGACCGCCTGGTCATCCGAGTGGTCCCCGACGACGATTTTGGTCCTGTGCACGAAACCGCGCTCATCGTGCATGCGAGGGAAAGGGTGGGGCCCGATCTGTCGATAACCGTCGAGCGGGTGGCCACCCTGCCACGTACCAGCCGCGGCAAGCTGCAGGCGATCGTCAGCGAACTCGACGCCACCGGCGGAGCGCTGTAGCCCGCCGCACGCTATACTTCACCCAGAACAGCCCGACTTCCAGGAGGCCCGACCCCCCACCATGTGCGGCATCACCGGAGTGATCCGTCTCGCCCGCGACGCCGACTGGCGCATGACGCCCGACGTCGCGCAGCGCATGGTGCACACGCTGCGCTTCCGCGGCCCCGACGGCCACGGCGAGTGGTACGCGCCCGACGGCCGCGTGTGGTTCGGTCACAGCCGCCTTGCCATCATCGATCTCGCGCACGGCCAGGAGCCGATGCCCAACGAGGACGACACCGTCTGGACCACCTTCAACGGCGAGATCTACAACCACCTCGCGCTGCGCGCCGAACTGGAAGCGCTCGGCCACACCTTCCGCACGCGCTGCGACACCGAGGTGGTCCCGATCGGCTACCGCGCCTGGGGCGCGCAGGGGCTGCTCGAGCGCCTGCAGGGCATGTTCGGCCTGGCCATCTACGACATTCCGAACCAGAAGTTCCTGCTCGCCCGCGACCGGCTCGGCATCAAGCCGATGTACTGGTCCGTCGCCGGCGACGTGCTGCTGTTCGGCAGCGAGATCAAGGCGATGCTGCAGCACCCACTCAAGCGCAGCATCCGTCCCGACACGACGGTCTTCGCGCAGTTCCTCTCGACCCGTTACATTCCGGCGCCGCGCACCGCGTTCGAGGGCATCTGGAAGCTGCCGCTGGCCCACTGCATCGAGATCGACCTCGCGCATCCGCCGCGCCCCGCGGACATCGAGCCGCGGCGCTACTGGCAGCTCTCGTACGCGCGCAACGGTCACACGCCACGCTTCGAGGAAGCGCTCGAGCAGGTCGACGAGCTGTTCCATCGCACCGTCGACATGCACATGATGTCCGATGTGCCGCTGGGCGCGCAGTTGAGCGGCGGCGTCGACTCGAGTCTGATCGTCAGCCACATGGCGCTGGCCCGCCGCGAGAAGGGCATCACCGACCCGATCCACACCTACTCGGTGGGCTTCGATGTGGCGTCGTTCAGCGAGCTGCCCTTCGCCAACCTGGTTGCCCAGCGCTACGGCACGCAGCATCACGAGATCACCGTCGACGCGCACCAGTTCCTCGATGCGTTCGCGAGGATGTCGTGGGTGTACGACGAGCCGGTGGGCGAGGCGCCCGGCGTGCCGACCTACCTGATGTGCGCCGAGGCCAAGAAGCGCATCACCGTCATGCTCACCGGCGAGGGTGGCGACGAGTCCTTCGGCGGCTATTCGAAATACGCCTTCGACCAGTATTCGCGGTATCTCGACTGGATGCCGGCCGGCGCGCGCCGCGAGTTGCTGCGCGGCGCCGCGCACCTCATCCCCTTCGGTGGCCGGCGCGTGCGCAGCATCGTGGAGATCCTCTCGCTGGCCGACCCGGCCGCGCGGTACGGGTCGTGGTACGGCGCGTTCGACACCGCCAGCGTCGAGGCGCTGCTGCACCCCGACTACGCGCGGCTCGCCGCCCAGCACCCGATCGCCGAGCGCGTGCGCCAGGAACTCGAGGGCTGCGATAGCCGGGAGGCGCTGCACCGGCTACTCTACGCAGACATCCACCTGCGCCTGGTCGACGATCTGCTGGTCAAGGGCGACCGCATGGCGATGGCCGCCAGCATCGAGGGCCGCGTGCCCTTCCTCGACCACAAGCTGGTCGAGTTTGCCGCCAGCCTCCCGCCTTCCTATAAGGTAGACGGGCTGAAGACCAAGATCCTGCTCAAGAAGCTCGCCGAGCGTTACGTGCCGCACGAGGCGATCTACCGGCGCAAGGTGGGGTTCACGGTGCCGCTGACCGTGTGGTTCCGCGGGCCGCTGCAGCCGGTGCTGCGGGGCCTGCTGCTCAGCGATCGCGCGCTACAGCGCGGCTACTACAAGCCCGAGGCAGTCCGGCGCACCGTCGAGGATCACCTGGACGGCCGCGTGGACCGCGAGATGGGCTTGTGGGCGATGATCGCGCAGGAGATGTGGCACCGGCTCTACGTCGACGCCGATGGCAGCGAATCCGCCGGGGAGGCGTTGCGCGAGGACGTGCTGGCACTGGCCGGCTGGGGCGCCGCACCGGCGCCGCCGATCCGTGAGATAGCGCTGAGTGCGTAATTGCGGCGCGTCGTCGCGGTTGGTCGTGCCGTCGCCGCGTTTCTCGAGGTTCCGTGGATCCCCTCGGCGTCTCCCCTGCATCCAAACGACTGAGGCACCCCCGGCGCGGTTGACGGCGTCGGCCGGCCGCCCGATCATCCTGAGGTCCGCCGCACGCTTTATGGAGCGGATCGTGCGTCGCAGAAGGAGAGCCTGAACTGTGACCGAACGCTCGAAGAAGCCCAAGGCGGCCGGCCGGACCGGGGCCGCCACACCGAAGGCCGCTGCCAAGTCCGGGCGTGCCCGCTCCGCCTCCACGGCGCACCAGATCCGCTCGCGGGTGGCGCGCATGGCCGCCGAGGCGTTGCGCGATCTCACGCCCGAGGCCGACGACGACGCGGCTCTCAGCCCCGCGTTCGGCAAGGCGTCGGTGGTGAAGCGTCCGCGCCGTCGTGCCGGGGGCCGCCGCCGCGCGCCGCAGTCCGGCACCTGGCCGGTCGTCCCGCTGCGCGACGCCGTGGTGTTCCCGCGCATGCTGGTGCCGCTGATGGTGGGCCGCCAGCGGTCCGCCGCCGCCATCGACTTCGCGCTCAGCTCCGCCGGCGACGAGCAGGTGGTGCTGGTGTCGCAGCGCGATCCCAAGGTCGACCAGGTTGGCGCCGCGGACATCTATGAGGTCGGCACGCTCGCCAAGATCGAGGGCGCCCGCCGCGCGCTGGGTGGTGGGCTGCAGATCCTGGTCGAGGGGTTGGTCCGCGTGCGCATCCGCACCGTGCATCAGGAAACCCCGTTCATGACCGTGGACGTCGAGGAACTCGCCGAAGCCGTGCCGCCCCCGGTCGAACTGGAAGCCCTGGTGCGGTCCGTGCAGTCGCTGTTCGAGCAGTACGTGCAGTCCGGCGCCAGCGTCACCCCGGACATCGCCCAGGCCGTCGCCCAGACGAGCGATCCTGGCTACCTGGCGGATCTCGTCGCCAGCGCACCGGATCTCACCCGCGAGCAGCGCCAGGAGTTGCTCGAGACCACGCACGTCGGCGAGCGCCTGCGCTTCCTGTCCGACTTCATGGTCAAGCAGAACGAGGTGCTGGCGCTCACCAACAAGATCCAGTCCGACGTGCGCAGCACGATGGACAAGGCGCAGCGCGAGCACATCCTGCGCGAGCAGTTGCGCGCCATCCGCAAGGAACTCGGCGAGGAGGAAGGCGAGAACGAGCATCAGGAGCTGCGCAACAAGATCACCGCCATGGGCATGCCGGACGACGTGCAGAAGCGCGCGCTCAAGGAGTTCGACCGCCTGCAGCAACTCCACCAGGCGAGCCCCGAGGTCGGCGTCATCCGCACGTATCTCGACTGGCTGGTGTCGCTGCCGTGGAAGGACCCCGAGGCGGAATCCTGGGACATCAAGACCGCCGCGCAGGTGCTCGACGAGGATCACTACGGCCTGACCAAGATCAAGGACCGCATCCTCGAGTTCATGGCGGTGCGCCAGCGCGTGCAGCGCGTGCGCTCGCCGATCCTGTGTTTCGTGGGGCCGCCCGGGGTGGGCAAGACGTCGCTCGGCCGCTCGATCGCGCGGGCGATGGGGCGCAAGTTCATCCGCATCTCGCTCGGCGGCATCCGCGACGAAGCGGAGATCCGGGGCCACCGGCGCACCTACGTCGGCGCGATGCCCGGCCGCATCATCCAGTCGATGAAGTCGGCCGGCACCCGCAACCCCGTCTTCATGCTCGACGAGATCGACAAGATCGGCACGGACTTCCGCGGCGATCCGTCGTCGGCGCTGCTCGAAGTGCTCGATCCGGAGCAGAATCGCGAGTTCAGCGATCACTACCTGGAGGTGCCGTACGACCTGTCGCAGGTGCTGTTCATCACCACCGCGAACATCGCCGACACCATCAGCCCGCCGCTGCGCGACCGCATGGAGGTGATTCGTCTCCCCGGCTACACCGAGGAGGAGAAGCTCGCCATCGCGAAGCAGTACCTGGTGCCGCGGCAGGTCAGCGAGCAGGGGCTGACCGGCGAGAACATCGAGTTCACCGACGACGCGCTGCGCACGCTCATCCAGCGCTACACGCGCGAGGCCGGCGTGCGCAACCTGGAACGCGAGATCGCCAACGTCACCCGCAAGGTGCCGCGGCGCATCATGGAAGGACAGACCGCCAAGCTCACGCCGGACCTCGCGCAGCTTTCCGAGATGCTCGGGCCGCCGCGCTTCGACGACAGCGAGCTGGAGGACGAGGACCGCGTGGGCGCGGTGACCGGCGTGTCGGTGAGCGAGTACGGCGGTGACGTGATGACCGTGGAGGCGATCCTGCTCGACGGCAAGCAGGACCTCGTGCTCACCGGACAACTCGGCAAGGTGATGGAGGAGTCGGCGAAGGCGGCGCTGTCCTACGCGCGCGCGCACGGCCGCGAGTGGGGCGTGCCGGCGGACATCTTCGAGAAGAAGGGCCTGCACGTGCACGTGCCGGCGGGCGCCATTCCCAAGGATGGCCCGAGCGCTGGCGTGACCATGGCCACCGCGCTGATCAGCGCGCTCACCGGGCGCCCGGTGGCGTGCGACCTGGCGATGACCGGCGAGATCACGCTGCTCGGCCGCGTGCTCCCCATCGGCGGGGTGAAGGCGAAGATGCTGGCGGCCCATCGCGCCGGCATCAAGACCTTCCTGCTGCCCAAGAAGAACGAGCGCGACCTCGCCGATGTCCCGGCGGAGGTGAAGTCCGCCCTGAACATCGTGCTGGTGGAAAGCGTCGAGGACGTGCTGCACCAGGCCCTGCGCCCGGCGCCGCCGGAGGCGGGACGCACCGGCGAGAAGGGCGAGGTGAAGCGCCCGCCGAACCAGCCGCTGTCCACGCTGCCGCCCGCGCACGCCTGAGGCCGATTCCCCGGCGCACGCCGGCGCTCGCCGGACCGACGGGATTGCGCTACACTGTCAACTTGCCCGCGCGGCGGGATCGGCGATCTCGCCGCTTCCCGCCGCGCGTCTTCACAGCCACTCTGTCCCCCTGATGAGGATCATGACCGGATTCGATGCGATTCGCTGGACGCCGCTGGGCGTCCACCCGTTGCGCGACGTATTCACCGGCGTCGAGTTGTCGCCCGCCTTCATCGAGGTGATCCGCGACCCCGTTGCGCGCGAACCCTTCCTCGACGCCGCCTTGGTGTCGGTGGACGAAGGCCGCGGCTTCATGTGGGTCAACGACGAGGATGGCGTTCTGCACGTCAGCCAGTCGTACCTGCAGACCGGGGACCTGCTCAGCCTCTACCTGGATGTCGTGCACGAGCTGACGCATGTGCGCCAGTTCCACGACGGGCTGGAGCTGTTCGACGAGAACTACGAGTACGTCGACCGGCCGACTGAAATCGAGGCGTATGCCATCTCGGTGCGCGAGGCGATGCGCCTGGAGATGTCGCTGGACGACATCATGGACTATCTGGTGGTGCCATGGATTTCGCCGGACGAACACGTCCGGCTGGCGCGGGCGTGCGGGCTGGACGTGGCAAGCGCCGTGGGCTAGGCTCAAGCACATCGACCTGCCAATCTGAGCGATCCGCGGCCCCGCCCGTGCTCCCGCGAGGATCCCCACGCTGACCGCTGAGTCCCTGGTCGAGACCTGATGCCGGCGGGATCCACGCGCCACCCGCCCCTCTGCGACTCTGCCGCCTGCCAGGGAGGTCGCCATGTCCGCGACTCGCTCGCTCCCCACCGCGCTGTCCCTGATCTGTCT
>JBKJUD010000211.1:0-12596 GCA_046590735.1 Candidatus Eiseniibacteriota bacterium
GCGGCACCTGGATCACGTAGGTGGTATCGATGGTGACTGTGCGGCTCTGCTGGACGGACTTCGTCGCGCCGCTCCGGCTGATCTCCCAGCCCTTCAGATAGAGATTGGCCGGGGACGCCAGCGTCTGGAAGACCTGCGTCATCTGCAACGCGGCCGAGGCCAGCTGGCTGCGCGGGATCCACAGGATGTCGTAGGGATCGACCGGCGGGTTGTTGCTCTGGCCACCCGAGGCCAGCGCTTCCTTCATGTTGATGCGATAGGCGATCGGCTCGCCGCCCGGCCCCTGGCGCTTGATCAGCAGCACGGTCCCGAGCTGGCCGAGGTCGGTGGTGCCGCCGGCCACGCCCATGGCCTGCACCGCGCGCATCCCGGGGACCCACTTCTGCGGCCCGCCCACCTTGCCTTCGCCGGCAACGTAGAAGACCAGATCGGCGCCGCGGCGCAGCATCACGGTGACTTCGGGGCTGCGGTACTGTCGTGCCGCCAGGAGGGTGACGGCGGAATCCACCACCGCCGTGGTGCGTCCCGCCGCGTCGACATCGCCGAGGCCGATGGCGGTGATCTTGCCGTCCTGTCGGACCGCCTGCAAGGAGGTCAGCTCGGGGTGCCAGAGAACGTCGATCTGCACCTCGTCGCCCACGTTGAGCAGGTAGTCCCCGGAGGTGAGCGGCGCGGCCGCGGTCACGCCACCGGAGCCGGAGGGCTGGACGTAGCGCACGCCGCCCGGAGTGGCGCAGCCGGCGCATGCGGCCACCGCCGCCAACAGGTACGCCAGCAGGCGGGTCGCGCGGGGAGTCGTCAGAATGGCTGGCTCCTTGGCGCGTCCTGCGCCCCGAGGCCGGCGATGAGTCGGACCATGTAGTCTGTGCTCTCCGGAAGTGATTGACGCTTTCTTGTCACCGGCCGAGGGAGTAATGCCAAATCGGCGACAGCTATGATGACAGCGGGGCGCATCAGGTGCCCATACATGCGGTTCCGCGGGGAGAGTACCCGGAGCACGCGTGCACGAATTCACCCTCCCAGATCCCTGGGGAGCCGCAGCCGGGGAGGAATCCGGTCCGCGCACGGGGGTGTTGCGGCAAGTGTGGCCGCTCCAGATCATAACCGTATCAGCCACCCGAGGACAGCGTCAAGCAACGCACACGAGGTTGTCGGCTCAGTCGCCCCGGAGCATGAGGGCGGATCGCACGGCGGGGGGGGTGGCGCGCCATGCGTCGAGCACGGCGCCGGCAAAGAGCGGGAGGAGGATCTCGTGCGGCCCGGTGAACGACAGCCCGGTGCCGTCGGGATGGGTGGGGCGCTGTATCACGTTCATCTGCGGGCGATAGTGCCGCAGCATGTCGAAGTTGGCGGTGGTCAGGGCGGCCACTTCATGGCCGAGGTTGCGGGCGATCGCCAGTGTCTTGAGGAAGACCTCTGGAAGGATGACGGCGGACCCGATATTCAGCGTGACCCCGCGGTGCAGGCCGCTGACATGGTGCGCCAGGATGCGGAAGTCGCGCAGCGAGGTCGCCCCGATGTCCTCGCCGATGGCCTGCGGGTGCTGGTGCACGATGTCCGTCCCCAGGGCGACATGGACGGTGCACGGCAGGCCCAACCGGTGGGCAGTGGCCAGCACGCTGTTGTCCTTGTGTGCCGCGCCGGCGTCCGCCAGCGCGCGGCCCAGCGCCTCGCCGAGCCCCCACCCGCGGCGGGCGCCCTCGGAGGTGGCGGCATTGAAGAACTCGCCGGTCTCGGCCGCGAAGCCGAAGGTCCCGTCGAGCAGCGCGTCCTGCACGTCCTCGGAGGTGGCGCCGTAGAGCGCCAGCTCGCAGTCGTGAATCGCCGCGGCGCCGTTCATCGCGAAGGCGGTGATCAACCCTTCGCGGGCCAGCGCCAGCAGGCAGGGCGCCACCCCCACCTTGATCACGTGACCCCCGAGCATCACCACCACCCGCCGCCCCGCCTGTCGCGCCTCGATCACCGCCTCGACCAGCCGCCGCAGGTCACGGGCGGCGAAGGCATCCGGCAGTGACTCCATCACTGCGGCCGCCACGCCGGGGGGCATCGGCCGGGCGAGTTGCTCGGGCCGGACCCGTCCGCCGCGCTGGGCCATCGGCACCGTGCGCACACCGGACAGGTCGATCTCAGGGTGAGGCATCGATCCCCTCCGTACTCACCAGCACGCCCACCACCGAGCCCACCGCGACCTTGCTCGACAGCTTCACCGGCATATGGCGCGCGTCGTCGGTCACCCAGACGGTCATCTTGCCGGTTTGACGGAAGACTCCGGTGGACTTGAGCTGTGGCTCCAGCGCCAGGCAGCGATAGGTGCCACGCGGCACCGTCACCACCTCGCGGCGCAGGACCTTGATCAGGACGTTGTAGGTCTTGCGGTCGCCATGACTGGGCAAGGTATACGTCTGGCCGACCTCGAGCGGAAGGGTCCGGGCGTAGAAAAAGGCGGCCAGCGGATCGCGCACCCGCGCGTCGACCGCGAGCGCCTGCCCGTCCTCGTAGACGGCGCGCCGGCGCGGCGGGTCGAGCCGAACCACGGTGTCGAGCCGGTAGTCGTCCTCGCGCAGGTGCTTCTCGATGCGCCAGGTGACGAGGGTGGCGGTGTCGGCATAGGACTCGACCAGGTCGCGCACCGGATAGATGGTGTCGAAGAACGGCGCCGATCGCGAGTAGCTGGTGAAGTGATAGCAGGGTACGCTGCCGATGCGCCCAATGCCGCTCACCGACATGGTCGCCGTGCCGGCCTGGATCGGGCCGTATTGCAGGTTGAACGTCAGCTTTTCCCCGGGTGCGAAAGGCTTGGGGCCAGCCGCCGCCCGCCCGGGCACGGCCACCCCGGCAAGGGGGAGCAGGAGAAGGAACAGCAGGGCAAAGGACAGCGGGACCTGACGCGGGAGCCGGCGGGTCATCTGCGGGTCATCTAGGGCTGGCCCACCGTGCTGTCGAGCAGGATGGCGGCCGCGTACGGCCCCAGGGTCACCGCGGTCACCGGCGTGTAGGTCAGGTAGCCGGTCCCCCCGAGCGCGGGCACCGAGCCACCCACCGGGTCGACGCGATACATCGTGCCCGGGAGCGTTTCGCTGTACGTCTGATCGCCCGGATTCACCAGGACGAGACCCTTCTCGAAGCGACGGCCATAGAGCCCGGACTTGTGGCGATACTGCGTGGCATCGAGGTAGATCTCCATGGGCTGGCCCATCACCAGGTCGAGTTCCGGCGTGTAGACGGTGCTGGAATTGGAGTAGTTGAGCGCCAGGTAGTGGAAGTCTCCCTTGCACATCAGGTAGGACGCGGTGCCGTAGATGCGCCCGGCGATGTCGTCCTCGTGCACCTCGACGAGGTCGAGCACCGCGCGATGCTGCACCTGGATCGCCTGCACCGTGTGATTGATCGCATCGATCCAGCCGGGGGTGGGAGTGTAGCCGTTGGCGAACCAGTTCGCCATGAACACGCCCTCCTCCGTGCTCCCGTCACACACGGTCAGGAAGTTCATGCTCAGCGTGCTCAGGCCGTTGTAGACCAGCGCCTTGTTCGGGCCGATCGCCGTCTTGAGCGCCTGCAGCATCGTCAGCTCCGTCGCGGTGTAGCTGGCGTCGTCGAGGCCCAGCGGCACGCCATCGAGGTCGAACCACGAGAGGAACGCCACCACCGCGTCGACGAACAGCCCGTTGTAGCCCTTGGCCAGGATGCTCGCGCAGCTATCCACCATCGCCTGGGTCACGGAAGGGTCGCGCAGGTCGGACATCACCGCGCCGAATCCCTTGTCGCGGAGACGGTTGTTGGTGTTGGTGGTGAACGTCCCGGCCGTCGGCAGGGGCAGCGCGGTGCTGCCGGTCATGTCCTGCACCTGGAACGAGTATCCCGAGAGGGTGCGCGTGGCGACGCGCACGGTGGCCGAGTACCGCAGGCGACCGTTGGTGCCGTTGCCCGCGGGCAGCAGGTTGAAGCGTTCGGACGACTGGTCGAAGGAGCGGTTCTGGTTGCGGTCGAGCAGAACCGCGGGCTGGATGACTGACGGGTCGGCCTCGATCGTGACGACCACCGTGGTGGAGTCGGTGGCGATCGTCTGCGCCAGCGTCATCGGTCCCCAGGCCTGCCCGCTCGACGCCGACGCGGTATACGCCTGCGGCTGGCTGTACGAGTACTCGATGCCGGTGGTCTCCCGCGCATAGAGGGTGTAGGTGGCCACTTGGCCGGACGGCAGCCCGGTATCGCTGTACGTGGTGACGCCGGCCGCGGTGATGGCGATGCGGGTGGCGGCGGGCTCCCCCGCCTTCTGCCGGTACACCGAGTACGCGCAGCCGGCCAGCTGGGGACGGCGATCCGCCAGCCAGAACAGGTCGATGCGTCCGCTGCTGGTGGTCGCGTGCAGGCAGGCGGAATCGGAAGCATGCATCCACCGCGTCTCGCTCATCGTGTAGGTGTTGTAGGCGGGGAGGTTCGGATCGACATTGGCATTGATGTAGGACAGCGCGAAGAACGTCGGGTTCAGGACGCGCACGCGGCTGAGCAGCGAGTCATTGAAGCTCACGCCCACCGTGTAATGGCTGGCGATGAAGCTGGTGGGAAATTTCGAGAGATCCTGCGTGGCGATGAGGACCTTGCCGATCGAGGTACCCACGGCGGGCAGCGGCAATGCGGGCGCGGATCGCGGCGCAGACATCGCGGCCACGAACACCAGCGCGGCGCCGAACAGTGTGAGGGCGCGCGACGCGCGCGCTCCAGCAGCAAGTGATGCAGTCATCCAACGTATCCTTCCGATCATGCGGGGGGCTTCTCGTTGCGGGAAGACGCGCAGTCGGCCCGCCGGGGGGATGGGGGACGGCAAGGCCCGTGCGGTACGAGCCGGCAGGCAGGTGTCCGTGAAGCGCGCACGGGCAACTCGCGGAAGTATCCGGTGTCGATTCGGCAGAGTCAAAGGTTTCTGCACCGCGCTCGTGCGCCATGGAAGGCGGAGCTTCACGCGAAGCGCGGGCCCACGCACGAGGTCGTTCCTCGTTTCGCGCCGGCCCGCGGCCCGCCTGCACCTGGTGTGTCGCGCGACGCGCGACGCCGCGTCGGCGGCTACATCTGCGCGGTCCGCGCGACCACGATGCGGCGCAGGGTCACCGCACCCGGGGTCTCCACGCGCAGAAGGTAGACCCCCGAGGCGATGCCGGGACGCTGCAGGTCGAGCGTGGCACTCCACGTGCCGGCCGCGGCGTGCTGCGGAGCCATCTCGGCCACTGCGCGGCCGCGCGCGTCGAACAGCACCGCGTGGACCTCGCCGGACTGCGCCAGCGTGGCGCGCAGTGCGATGTGGCTGCGCGCGGGGTTGGGGCCGAACTGCAGCGAGGCGCTCGCCGCGCTGGCCGCGACATTCCGTTCGGTGCCGGCGCCCGGGGCGAACGCGGGCATCGGGGTCAGGCCGCTCCAGCTGCTCAGCAGGATGGCACCCGAGTGCGGCGGCATCGTCACCGTGGTGACCAGTTGCGCGGTGAGCGAGCCGGTCCCGGCGAACGACGGCACCATGCCGCCGAGCGGCGTGACGAGGTACATCGGCGTGGTGAGCTGCTCGACCACCGTGTCGGTGTCCGACGGGTTCACCAGCGCGAGGCCGCCGGTGAAGCTGCGGCCGTAGGCGCCGGAGGGACGCTTGGCCTCGGCGATCCGCGAGAACGTCTGCGTCGGCGCGCCCACGGCGATGTCGAACTCGGGGTAGTAGGTCGGCGCGAAGTTGGCGTAGTAGTAGAAGGTGCGCGCGTTGGAGACCAGCAGGTGCGAGGCGAGCGCGTACATCCGTACCGTCACCGTGGAGTCGACCCCGACACCGAAGTTGAAGATGGTGGTGTTGCGCCCGGCCTGCGCGCGCAGCTCCGAGTCGAGGATGCCGCCCCACCAGCTGCCACCGGTGGCGCCGGTCGAACTCCAGGCCTGCGCGACGAAACCCTCTACCATCGCGCCGTCGGCGTAGTCGAGGAAGGGCAAGGTCGAGGTGTCGAGTCCATTGAACAACACCGGGCCGGTGCCAGCGGCGCCCTTGATCTGCGCGACCAGCGCCTGCATGTCGTCGCGGTAGCGCGCGACCGCGCTGCGCGACGGGGTGGCGTCGGGCGAGAGGATCATCGGGGTGGTGACGGCCACGTCGATGAACAGGCCATCGACGCCATCGTCCATCATGCCGTGCGCCGCGTTGACCACGGTGCGCGTCCACGTGGTGTCGCTGATGTCCATGATCCAGGTGCCCCAGTCCCAGGCGCGGATGCGGTTGTTGGGATTCGAGACGTTGTACCCGCTCTGCGGCGAACGCACCGTCGCCGACGCGCCGGCGGCCGACTGCACGTACCACTGGTGGCCGGCGATGCCCCACGGCTGCTTGGGTTCTGCGGTGGTGACCGATGCCGACCACAACTGCAGGCCCGACCCGTTGAGCCCGCCCTTGGTCATGGGGACGCGCTCGCTCGCGTCGTAGACGCGGTTGCGGTTGACGTCGAACCACAGGTCGAGCGCGGTGAGGCTGGTCGCCGCTGCCATGGTCACGGTGGTGAGCGCGGTGATCGAGTCGGGCTGCGTGACCGTCAGCCCCGCCGGCACCAGCGCGGGAATCGAGGTGGCGCCCGGCGACACCTGCAGCACGTTGGAGTAGGTGTGCTCGACGCCGGCGCCATCCACCGTCGCGATCGTGTAGGCGTAGGCCACGCCGTTCTGCAGCCCGCCGTCGGTGAGCGAGGTGACCGACGCCGAGGTGGTGATCAGCAGTTGCCAGGCGCCGCTGCTGCCCTTGCGGCGGTACACGTTGTAGCCGCTGATCGAGAAGTAGCCCAGCGCGCCGCGGCTGTCGGCCAGCCACGAGAGGCTGATGGTGCCCGGTGCACTGGTGGCGCCGGCGAATGCGGGATCGCCGGCGTGCAGGAAGGCGGTCTCGGTGTTCTGCGTCGCGCCGAACCAGGGGTAGTAGTAGGCCAGGTTGGGATTGATGTAGTAGAGCACCGTCAGCGAGGGGTTGGCGGCGTGCAGCGCCGCGGCCATCCCGGAGTCCGACACCACGACAGTCTGCGAACCGCTCGCGATCGCGGTGGCCTGGCGCGTGTCGGGGCCGTAGGCCAGAGACATGATGCCAATACCGGTGGAGCGGGCCAGCGGCAGTTGGTTGGGCGCGGCCAGCGCCGCGGCAGGGATCGTCGCGGCAGCGAGGAGCAACAGGTGCGTGGCAAAGCGGCGGCACAGCGGGAACATCGAGTCCTCCCACCTTGCGCCGGTGAAAGGAAGGGCAATGGGTGTGCCAGACCTGCCGATACCCGTTGATGTGCGCTAGTCGCCCGGCCGGCATGCAGTTGGACGGATGCTCCTCCCCGGCCGCGACGCGCGCGCCGGCCGCATTCCGCATGCAGGCGGCCGCAGACCTTGCGTTATGCAGCGCGTGGCGGGGAGACAGCGACATTGCGACACACCGCGCGAGGTAGAACTTGAAAAGCGGACCGGCGGCAGGTCAGAATGGGGGCTTCCTCTAGTGGAGGGGCTGCTGCCGCCACGCAGGGACGCGTCGCCGGGTCGGCCGGGTGCCGCCTCGCCCTCCGCGCTCCCCACCCATCGCACTGGCCCAACCGGACGGACACGAGCGATCACCTCATGGACTTCTCACTTTCGCAGGACCAACTCGAACTGGTGGATTCGGTCCGCGCCTTCGCGCGCGATCAGCTCAGCGGCGCCGTCGAGCCACGCGACGCCGGCGGCGAATTCTGGCGCGAGGGCTGGCAGCGGTGCGCCGACTTCGGCATCCCCGGCCTGCCCATCCCCGCGGAGTACGGCGGCCAGGGCGCCGGCATGCTCTCGACCATCCTGGCGATGGAGGCCCTGGGCTACGGCTGCCGCGACAACGGGCTGGTCTTCTCCCTGAACGCGCAAATGTGGTCGTGCATGGTGCCGCTCGCCCACTTCGGTACCGAGGACCAGAAGCGTCGCTACCTGCCCTCGCTGTGCGACGGATCGCGCATCGGCGTACACGCCATCACCGAGCCCGACACCGGCTCCGATGCGTTCAATGGCCGCACGCGCGCGGTGCGCGACGGCGGCCACTACGTGCTCAACGGGCAGAAGACCTTCATCACCAACGCGCCGGTCGCCGACCTCGTCGTCGTCTTCGCGCGGCTCTTCGACGGCGACACCGACCGCGGCCTCACCGCATTCCTCGTCGAGCGCGACACTGCCGGGATGACGCAGAGCAACGCGTTCTCGAAGATGGGACTGCGCACCTCGCCGCTGGGCGAGGTGATCGTCGAGGGGTGCCGCATCCCGGCGGAGAATCGGCTGGGACCGGAGGGCGCCGGCGAGCGCGTGTTCCATTCGAGCATGGACTGGGAGCGCACGTGCATCTTCGCCGCCCACCTCGGCCAGATGGAACGACAGCTCGAGGAGACGATCGCCTACGCGCGCAAGCGCCGACAGTTCGGCAAGCCGATCGCCAAGTACGCGCAGGTCGCCGACAAGCTGGTCGACGCCAAGGTGCGCATCGAGGCCGCGCGCTGGCTGCTCTACTATCCCGGCTGGCTCAAGGACAGCGGGAAGTCGAGCATGATGGCGGCGTCGGTGGCCAAGCTGTTCACCAGCGAGGCGCACATCCAGAACGCGCTCGACGCGCTGCAGATCCACGCCGGGTACGGATACATGACCGAGTCCGGGGTGGAACGCGAGGTGCGCGACGCGCTGTCCGGGCGCATCTACTCGGGCACCTCGGACATGCAGCGCAAGATCCTCGCGGGATTCCTGGGCCTGTAGCGTGGCGCGATCCCGGGGCGCCGCGACGCACCTGTGGCAGCTGCCGTTGTGGGCCGCGGAGGACACGCCCGACGCGCCTGCGCTGGTCACCGACGACGCGCGCGTGTCGTACTCCGCGCTGGTCGCGGAGGCCGCGCGCATCGCCGGGGCGTTGCGCGCGAGCGGGGTGGGCCCGCGGGAGCGGGTCGGGTTGCTGGCCACCAAGGGCGCCCCCGCCACCACCGCGACGCTGTACGGCATCCTGTGGGCCGGCTGCGCCTACGTCCCGCTCGATCCCCAGGCCCCGCCGGCCCGCCACGCCACCATCACCCGCAATGCGCACATCGCTGCGCTGATCGGCGAGACACGCGCGGTCGCCGCGCATCATCGCGCCTGGCGCGCGCTGGACGCCGCGGCGGCACCACCCGCCACGCTGCTGCTCGACGACGCGCCCTTCGATTCCCAGGCCGACGAGTGGCGCGCCGTCTCTCGCACGCTCACCCGCGCCGAGCTCGCGCAGGCGCCACCGCTCGCCGCGCCGCACGCCGGCACCGAGCACGACCTCGCCTACTTGCTCTACACCTCGGGCTCCACCGGCGCGCCGAAGGGCGTGATGCACACGCACCGCAGCGCGCTCTCCTTCGCGCTGTGGGCGGCCGCGGAGTTCGACGTGCGCGCCGACGACCGCGTCGCCAACCACGCGCCACTCCACTTCGACCTCTCCACCTTCGACTACTACGCCGCCGCCGCCGCGGGCGCCGCAGTGTATCCGGTGCCGGCGCGCGACATCCCCTTCCCCACCGCGGTCGCCACGCGCATGGAGCGCGACCACCACTCGGTGGTGTACGCGACGCCCTCGGCGTGGACGCTGATGCTCACGCGCGGCGGCCTGGCCACGCGCGATCTCGCCGCGCTGCGCGTGGCGCTCTACGCCGGCGAGGTGTTCCCCGCGGCGAGCCTGCGCCAGTTTCTCGCCGTGCTGCCGCCCGCGGCGCGCTGCTGGAACCTGTACGGCCCGACGGAAACCAATGTCTGCACCTTCGCTGCGGTCACCGCGGCGCCCGCGGAAGGCGAAGCCTCCACCATCGGCGGCGCCTGTCCGAACATCGAGGCGTTCGCGGTACGCGAGGACGGCACGCTGGCCGCCGGCGGCGAGCAGGGCGAACTCTGCGTGCGCGGCGGCACCGTCATGCAAGGCTACTGGGGCGATCCCACGCGCACCGCACAGACGCTGCGCCAGGATCCACGGCACGAGGCCTACCCCGATCCCGTCTACCACACCGGCGACATCGTGGCGGCGCGCGCCGACGGCACCTTCGCGTTCTACGGTCGGCGCGATCACCAGGTGAAGATCCGCGGCTTCCGTGTCGAACTCGGCGAAATCGAGGCGGTGCTGGCCGCGGCCGACGGCGTGACCGAGGCGGTGGTGATCGCCCGTCCCGACGCCGACGCGGGCGCCGTGCTGCACGCGGTGGTGGTGGGCGCTGGCGGGGTGGACGCGGGCGTCCTGCGACGCATCTGTGCCGCCGCGCTGCCGCCGTACATGGTGCCCGCGCAGATCGAATGCCGCACCGCACTGCCGCGCACCTCCAGCGGCAAGATCGACCGACAGGCGGTGATGGCGGAATGCCTCGCCGCCGCGGCCCCCCCCGGCGGGTCCGCCCGCCCGGCTTCCCCGGGAGAACGCTAGCCATGCCGCACGAAGACCAGATCCGCGACTACATCCTCACCGAGCTGCTCTACGACCGGGACCTGCCCGGCCTCGCCGACGACGAACCGCTGATCGGCAACGGCCTGCTCGATTCGATGGGCATCATGCGCTTGGTGCTGTGGCTCGAGGAGTCCTTCTCGATCAGCATCCCCGACGAGGAGGTGGTGCCGGAGCGTCTCGAGACCGTCCACTCCATTGCCACCTGGACGCGCGAGAAACTCGGCGCGTCGCAGCCATGACCGACGGACCGCCCTGGCCGTCCCAGTGGCGCTGCCTGCGCGCGGATCTCGAGCGCTATCTCGAGCTCTCGCCGGGCTATCCGCGGCAGTCGTTCCTGCGCAAGCTGCGCGTGGCGCTCGCCGAAGAATCGTTCTGGGTGATCGCGTGGTACCGCTTCGGCCGGTGGCTGACGGTGGAGTGCCGCGTACCGCTGGTGCGCCAGCTGCTGCTGGTGGTGTACAGCGTCGGGTTCCGCCTGCTGCGCGTGATGTTCGGCATCTCGCTGAGCCGCACATCCGATGTCGGGCCGGGGCTGTACTTCGGTCATTGGGGCGGCGTGTGGATCAACCCGGGCGTGTCGATGGGCGCGCACGTGAGCATCGCGCATGGCGTCACCATCGGCGTGGGCGGGACGGGCGCGCTGGCCGGCGTGCCGACGATCGGCAACCACGTCTTCCTGGCGCCGCACGCGGTGCTGGCCGGGCGCATCACCATCGGCGACGGCAGCACGATCGGCGCGAACTCGACGATCATCGCGCCGGTGCCCGAGGGCGCCAGCGTGATCGGCGTGCCCGGCCGGGTGATCGCGCGCGGCGCCAACCCGACCGCCGACAAGGCCGCCGCCGCGGGCCCCGCCCCGCAATGATCCCTCCGCACGACGCGGAGGGCCGACGACGCATCGCAGGAGAGCGCATGCCCGAGAATCGTCCGCCGTTCGCGCCGTCGCGCCGCCTGGCGGGACTCCCCACGTACGCGCTGGCCCGGGTGTTCGCGGCGCGCGACGCCGCCGTGCACGCTGGGCTCGATGTCATCGACCTCGGCGTCGGCAATCCCGACATGCGCCCGGCCCCGCACGTCATCGAGGCGCTGCACCGCGCCCTCGACGACACCGCGCAGGACAACCATCGCTACCCCACCTTTGACGGCCTGCCGGAGTTCCGCGCCGCGATCGCCGCGTGGTACGGCCGCCGCTTCGCGGTCACCCTCGACCCGGCCACCGAGGTGCTGCCGCTGATCGGCTCGAAGGAGGGCATCGCCCACTTCCTGCTCGCCCACCTCGATCCCGGCGACACCGTGCTGCTGCAGTCGCCCTGCTATCCCGCCTACCTCGGCGCCGGCGGACTCTTCGAACTCGACGTGGTGGAGGTGGAGACCGATCCGGTCACTGGCCGGCTCGCGCTGGAGCGCATCCCCTCCGCGGCGTGCGCGCGCGCGCGCATGCTGCTGCTCAACTACCCGAACAACCCCACCGGCGCCACCGAGACCGCGGCGCTCTACGACGAGATTCTCGCCTTCGCCCGCGAGCACGACCTCGGCATCGTGTCGGACATCGCGTACTGCGACCTGCCGATGGACCCCGCGTACGAAGCGCGCAGCTTCCTGCAGCACGACAGGGCCCACGAGCGGACCCTCGAGTTCCACTCGTTCTCGAAGACCCACTCGATGCCCGGCTGGCGGGTCGCGCACGCCGCCGGCAACGCCACCGCGATCGCCCAGTTGCGCGCGGTCAAGACCAACTGCGACTTCTCCGTCTTCGCCGCCATCCAGCGTGCCGCGATCGCCGCGCTGGAGAGTCCGCCGGAGGTGCTCGAGACGCTGGTCGCCACCTATCGCCGCCGGCAGGCGGTGTTCTGCGAGGCCATCGAATCCCTGGGCTGGACGGTGCCGCGCCCGCGCGCCGGCATGTATGTCTGGATGCCGATCCCGCGCGGCTATGGCACCTGCGAGGCGTTCGCCGCCGACCTGGTGCGCGCCAGCGGCATCGTGGTCGCGCCCGGCACCGGCTTCGGCGCCTTCGGCGAGGGGTTCGTGCGCGTGTCGCTCACCGTGCCCGAGGCGCGCCTGCGCGAGGCCGGACGCCGCCTGGCGGCTGCCGGCATCTCCGCGGACTCCGGCCCAGCGGCCCAGGGCGGACGCGCCTGATGCGACTGCTGCT
>JBKJUD010000232.1:0-3746 GCA_046590735.1 Candidatus Eiseniibacteriota bacterium
GTTGGGCTTCGTGAGCCAGGGCCTGCATCTGGTCGAACCGCGCGCCGGGACGCGCTGGCCGCGCGCGGACTCGGCGACGGTGCGCTGGCAAGGCACGGGGACGGTACGCATCGACTATTCGCCGGACGATGGTGCGACCTGGTCGACGCTGGCGCTCGGCGCACGTGGCGGGTCCGCACGCGTGGCGACGCCGGATGTGCCTTCGTCGCTCTCGCGCGTGCGCGTGCAGCGCGAGGCGCCGTTCGCGCAGGCGGCGACCGATACAAGCTTCAGCGTCGGACTGGCGGCGCCGTCGGTGCTGCGCGTGGTGCGGACCGACACGCCGCGCCTGCTCTTCACGCCCTCGGCCCCGCTCGACGGCGGGACGACGGCTGTCTGGCGCGTCTACGACCTGCGCGGGCGCTGCGTGCACGCGGCCACCACCGGCGTGCTGCGTGCGGGCGTGACCGAAACGCTCGACTGGGACGGCCGCGACCTCGCGGGCGCCCGCGTCGCGCGCGGCGCGTACATGGCGCAGGTGAGATGGGCGGGCACCGAGGCGACCGCGCGACTGCTGGTGGTGCGCCACGCGCCGGAGACGCCGCGGTGATCGGCGGCTAGCTGCTCGCCAGCACCCGCACGAGTCCCACCACCGCCCCGGCGGCCACCACCACGTGGATCGGCCACTGCCGCCATCGCAACACGGCGAACGCCGCTGCCGCGATCGCCACCGCGATCCAGTCCGCGCGTCCCGCGGGACGGAACACATGCATCGCGAGGAACACCGCCAGGTTCGCGATCACCCCGACCACCGCGGCGCTCACGCCGAGCAGCGCCGCCGACACGCCCGCGTGGCCGCGGAAGCGTTCGATGTACGGCGCGCCCAGGAAGATGAAGAAGAACGAGAACAGGAACGTCACGTACGTCGTCAGCACGCCCGCGCACAGCGCGGCGGCGAGCGGCGACCAGGTACCCGGGTGCGTCCAGCCGCCGAGGAAGCCGACGAACGTCGTCACCATGATCAACGGACCCGGCGTGGTCTCGCCCAGCGCCAGGCCATCGATCATCTGCGACGCGGTGACCCAGTGGAACGTCGTGATGCCGGCGAAGGCGATGTAGGGCAGCACAGCATACGCGCCGCCGAAGGTCACCAGCGCGGCCTGCGTGAAGAAGATGCCCTCCTGCCACAGCACCGGCACGCTGCCGCGCAGTCCGGCCACCAGCAGCATCGGCACGCTCCACAGCACCACGAGCGCGGCGAGAATGCGCAGCGTGCGCCCGCGGCTGGGGACCACCTGGCGGCGCTCGTCGAGTAGCCTGTCGATCGCGTGATCGCCCGCGGCGCCCGCCGACGCGGCGCTCCCGTGTCCCCCGCCTCCGCTGCGAAACTGCGCGGGCGCCCACCGCGATCCGGCATACCCCGCCAGCCCCGCCAGCAACACGACCAGCGGAAACGGCGCGTGCAGCAACGCGATCGCCAGCCCGCCGAGCACCGCCAGCGCGACCAGCGCCGGCGTCCGCAGCGACTTCGACGCGATGCGCCACAGCGCCACCACGATGATCGCGATCACCACCGGCTTGATCCCCAGCAGCACGCCGCGCACCGCCGGCAGCGTGCCGTGCGCCGCGTAGGCCCACGAGAGCCCGAGCAGCAGCACGAGCGAGGGCAGCACGAACAGCGCACCCGCGGCGACGCCCCCGCGCACCCCGTGGAGCAGCCAGCCCACGTAGGTGGCGAGTTGCTGCGCCTCCGGGCCCGGGAGAACCATGCAGTAGGAGAGCGCGTGCAGGAAGCGCTCCTCGGAGATCCAGCGACGCCGGTCGACCAGCTCCTCGTGCATGATGGCGATCTGGCCGGTGGGGCCGCCGAAGGAGATGAAGCCGAGCTTGGTCCAGAACGCCAGCGCGGCGGGGAAACTGGGCAGGCGCGGCGCGGCGGCGTCCGAGGGATCGGGGGTCGGCATGCGCGGCATTGTCGGGGAAGCGCCAGGCCGGCGCAAGCGCCGGTCGGCGGATGGCTTGACGGACCGCCGCCCCCTCGCCATCCTGCTCCAACTGGACCGTCCGAATTTCGTCGACCCGATTCTCTGCCTCGCTCTCCCGAGGAGAATCCACCGCGTGACGCCATTGTTGCTCCTTCGCCGTGCCGTCCTCGCGAGGTTGACCGCCCGCGCGGGCGGGGTGGCGGTTGCCGCCTCGCTCGCCTTGGCGCCCCCCGCCGCGGCGGCCACGCTCGCGGGCACGCTGACCCTCCGCGAGGCCGACGGCGCCGCCGCCAGCGCGGCCGAAGCGTTCGTCTGGTTCACCCCGGCGACCCCGCGCGCGGCCCGTCCGCAGTCGCTCGAGATCACCACCCGCGACAAGACCTTCCTGCCCCGCGCGGCCACCGTGCCGGTGGGCAGCACCGTCCGCTTCCCCAACGCCGATCCGATCCTGCACAACGTCTTCTCGGTCTCCTCCGGCAACCGGTTCGACCTCGGGCTCTATCGCGCCGGCCAGGGCAAGCCGGTGACGCTGCGGCAGCCCGGGATCGTGCGCATCTTCTGCAACGTGCACCGCACGATGGCGGCGTTCGTCGCGGTGATCGAGACGCCGTACGTCACCGCGGTCGACGCGCGCGGGCACTTCACGCTCGCCGACCTGCCCGAGGGGCCCGGCACGCTGACCGTATGGCACTGGCGCGCGGCGGCGCCGGAGTCGCGCGCGGTCACGGTGCCGCTGGCCGCGCCGGTGGCGGTCACGCTCGAGGCGCGGCTCACCGGCGCGCCGCCACACTTGAACAAGACGGGCAAACCCTACACGCGGGACGTGGGTGACACCGGATATCGCTAGGACCCCGCGCGAGCTCGCCTTCGGCACCCGCATCTTCCTGCTGTGCGGCGGGCTGATCGTGTTCTCCGTCGGCGCCGCGGTGGGCACAACGGCGTGGCGCGCGGCCCGCATCGCGCAGGACACCGTCGAGCAAGCGCTGGCCGCCAGCGACAGCACGCAGGTGATGATGCAGCGGCAGCGTATCGCGCAGCTCGCGCTGGCGGCGCGGCTGGTCGCCGGCGACCCGGCCTTCGGCGCGTACGTGGCCGAGGGCGACCCGGCCTCGGTCATCGACCTGCTCGAGGAGCGCAGCGGGGCGCTCGGCGCCGACATGCTGCTGGCCGCGCGGCCCAGCGGCGAGGTGTTTGCGACCGTCGGCGGATCTGGCCGCGGGGCGGACGTCGCGGCGTTTATCGGACCGGCGCTGGAAGGCCGGGCGTCCGGGGGCGTGTTCGCCGACGGGCGCCACGTGTACCTGGCGGCCGCCACGCCGGTGATGGCCGGCGGCATGACGCTCGATGGCGCGCTGCTGACCGCGCTCGAACTGACCAACCAGATGGCGCTCGAGGCCAAGCACGCCAGCGGCGCCGACATCGCCTACGTCACCTTCGCCGGCGAACAGGCGCGCGTGGTGGCGAGCACGCTGCCGGACGCGGCCGATGGATTGGTCGCAGCGTTGCAGGCGCGTCCCCGCGAGTGGGAGGCGTTGCGGCGCGGCGGGGCGCCACCGCCGCTGGCGCTGCGGCTGGACGGCGCGGCGTGGGTGGCGCGGGTGCGTCCGTTGCGCGATCCCACGGGCGCGGTGAACGCGGCGCTGGTCTCGCTTGCCTCGCCGGATCACGTGCTGGCGCCGTTTCGCCGCATCGAGACCACGCTGCTGCTGGTGGGGCTGCTCTCGATCCTCGTGACCTTCGCCGCGTCGTACACGCTGGCGCGGCGGCTGATGCGGCCGGTGC
>JBKJUD010000471.1:0-15241 GCA_046590735.1 Candidatus Eiseniibacteriota bacterium
GCGCTGCGCGCGCGGGCCAGCAGCGGGTGCCCTTTCCACAGTTCGTGCGCCGCGGCCACGCCCTCGGCGCGCGCGGTGCGCACGAACCGCTGCCAGCGCCGCAGGAAATCGTGCGAGAACGGCCAGCCGTCCAGTGCGCTGCTCACCAGGAACAGGCTGCGAGCACGCGCGGGCGCGGCGAGCGCGAAGTCGAGCGCCACGCCCCCGCCGGCCGAGACGCCGACGATGTGCGCGCTTCCCACGCCCTCCGCGTCGAGCAGCGCGAGCAGGTCGCCGTGCTGCGAGT
This sequence comes from Candidatus Eiseniibacteriota bacterium, assembly GCA_046590735.1. Lineage (GTDB taxonomy): Bacteria > Eisenbacteria > RBG-16-71-46 > CAZEPH01 > CAZEPH01 > JBKJUD01. Next base: position 287 of record JBKJUD010000471.1, read on the forward strand.
ATGGCACCCTGTCCCTCGGCATCGACGAGCGGCCGTAGCCGCGACGGTCGTAGCGCAGGACATCGTGACGCTTCTCGAGGCCGGGAGCCACGCCGTCCCAGCAGGACGCGTCGTGGCTGAACCCGTGGATCAGCACCACCGCCGCGCCCTGGCCGCCGCGCTCGCGCCACAATCGCGCGCCGGCGACATCGACGAAGCCGCTACTCATGCCCCAGGACGGGATGCGCGGTGTAGGGCTCCTCGAGCCGCGCGCGTTCGTCCGCGTCGAGCGACAGCTCCAGCGCGGCGCACGCGTCATCGAGTTGCGAGATCTTGCTGACGCCGACGATCGGCGCGGTTACCGCCGGCTGGTGCAGCAGCCACGCGAGCGCCACCTGCGACGGCGCCACCTCGCGGTGCGACGCCAGCTCGGCCACGCGCTCGACCACGCTGAAGTCGGACGGCGCGTAGTAGAGCGACTGCGCGAAGGCATCGGTCTGCGCGCGTGGCGTCGCGCCGGTCTTCTCACCACCGCTGCCCAGGCTGCGATTGCCGGCGAGGAAGCCGCGCGCCAGCGGACTCCACGGTGTCACGCCCACGCCCTGGTCGCGGCACAGCGGCAGCATCTCGCGCTCTTCCTCGCGGTAGATCAGGTTGTAGTGGTTCTGCATCGAGATGAATGGCGTCCAGCCGTGTGTCCGCGCGACGTGCTGCGCCTTGGCGAACTGCCACGCCCACATGCTGGAGGCGCCGAGGTAGCGCGCCTTGCCGCTGCGCACGACATCGTGCAGTGCTTCCATCGTCTCCTCGATGGGCGTCTCGGGATCCCAGCGATGGATGATGTACAGATCGACGTAGTCCATGCCGAGCCGCCGCAGCGATCCCTCGATGGACTCGAAGATGTGCTTGCGCGACAGGCCCCCGCGATTGGGCCGGTCGTTCCACGGGAAGAAGACCTTGGTCGCCACCACCTGCTCGCTGCGCGGGCCGAGGTCGCGCAGCGCGCGGCCGGTGATCTCCTCGCTGACGCCGCCGGAGTACATGTCGGCGGTGTCGAAGAAGGTGATGCCGCGTTCGTGCGCCGCGCGGATCAGCGGGATGCTCTCGGCTTCCTCGAGCACCCACGGGCGCCAGGACTTGGCGCCATACGTCATCATCCCCAGGCACAGGCGCGAAACGCGCAGGCCGCTGGAGCCGAGTCGCACGTATTGCATCGTCGATCCTCCCGCACTGCCGTGATAAGGTCCGACAGTATGCCTGAATTGCCCGATATCGTCCTCTACTGCGAGAGTCTCGACCGCCGGTTGCGCGGGGCCACCGTGCACGGCATCCGGGTGGTGAATCCCAATCTGCTGCGGACGGCCGATCCCCCGCTGTCGGCCGCCACCGGCCGGACGGTGCGCGGGATGCGGCGTCTGGGCAAGCGACTCGTGTTCGCACTCGACGACGAGCTGTTTCTGGTCGTGCACCTGATGATCGCCGGGCGGCTGCGCTGGAAGCAGGCGGGCGCGAAGCTGCCGGGCAAGCTGGGCAGCGCGGCGTTCGACTTCGACGCCGGGACGTTGATCCTGACAGAGGCGGGGACGAAGAAGCGGGCGTCGTTGCATCTGCTGCAAGGCGAGGCGGCGCTCGCGGCGCTCGACCCGGGCGGACTCGAGGTGCTCGATTGCACCGCGGCGGCATTCGCGGCGCGGGTGCGGGCGGAGAATCACACGATCAAGCGCTCGCTGACCGACCCCCGCATCCTCAGCGGCATCGGCAACGCCTATTCCGATGAGATCCTGCACCGCGCGCGGCTCTCGCCAATGGCGCTGACGCAGAAGATGTCCGACGAGGCCTGTGCGCGGCTGTTTGACGCGACGCAGGCGTGTCTGCGCGAGTGGACGGCGCGCCTGCGCACGGAGGCCGGCGAGACGTTTCCCGAGCATGTCACGGCGTTCCGTCCGGACTTCGCGGTGCATGGCCGCTTCGGCCAACCGTGCCCGGTGTGCGGGTCGGCCGTGCAGCGGATCCGCTATGCCGACAACGAGACCAACTACTGCGCCACCTGCCAGACCGGTGGGACGGTGCTCGCCGACCGCGCGCTTTCGCGGCTGCTGCGCGGCGACTGGCCACGCACGCTGGCGGAACTCGAGGAGTTGCGCCGCGGCTAAGCGGGACGCGCCTCGCCGAACAGGAAGTAGCGCGCGGTGCCCCCCACCTCGGCGCGCCATCCCTGCGCCTCCAGCTTCGTCGCCAGGCGCGCGGGCTCGTGGAAGATCTTCACCACGCGGAACTCTCGGCCGTCGTTGAGCCGTCGAGTGACCACGTCGTCGTCCGGGGAACGCAGCGTGTGGTCGCGGGCGGTGGAGGTCGCGTCGAAGCGCGAGTCGACGAACAGCGCGCGGCCGCCAGGCGCCAGCGCGCTGCGCACCATCGCCCAGAACTCGTCAAAGCGATCTTCCGGCACATGCGAGAGCCAGAAGCCGAAGAAGACCGTGTCGTAGGTGGCGGGCTCGGGGGTGAACGCGAACAGGTCCGCCTTGGTGTGGCGCGGTGCGGCGCCGCAGCGCGCGCGGTTGATCGCGAGGACTTCCTCGGAGGCGTCGACCGCGTCGAGCGTCGTGCACTGGCGCAGCAGCCGCTCGGTCCATAGGCCGGTGCCGCAGGCGAGTTCCAACGTCCGGCCCAGCGGACCGCGCGCCTGCAACCACGCCTCCAGCGAGCGCACGTCGGCGAACCACGCCGCGTTGTCCTCGGCGCCGCGATCGAAGCGCCCAGTGCGATGCCACCACTCGTCGTACTCGGCGGCGCGGGCGCGGTAGTAGGCGATCTGTTCGGCGAGCAGGGCCTCGAGAGTGTCCATGCAGGCATCGTACAGCGCCGGACGCGATCGCGGCCACGGACCAAATTGGCCGCGTCGGCCGTGGTGGCGGGGCCACGCGCCCGAGGCATATGGTTGGGAAGTTCGTCCCCCCATCTGGAGGAACCTCGCATGTCATCGTCCGCCAGCCGCCCCGTCGAGCTCTATCATCTCGCGTTCAGCCACTACTGCGAGAAGGCCCGCCGCATCCTCGAGTACAAGAAGATTCCCTTCCGCCTGGTCAACGTCCCGTACGGGGATCACGACGCGGTGATCCGCGTGTCGGGCCAGGACTACGTGCCTCTGATCCGCACCACAGAGGGCGCGAGCGTGACGTGGGGAGAGATCGCCGACTGGGCCGAGGAGCAGGTGTCCACGCCGACGCTCTACCCGGCCGGCCGCCCGCTCGCCCGGATCCTCGACCACTGGGCGCACAACATCGTCGAGGAAGCGGCGTGGGTGGTGGCGCTGCCGCGGATGGCGGCGACGCTGTCCGACCCGCACGAAGCGTGGATTTTCGAGGAGATGCAGATGCGGCGCCGCGGCTCGCTGGCGGTGGTGGCGATGCGCCACGACGAATTGGCGGCGAACCTGTGCGCGATACTCGCGATGCCGGAGGAGGCGCTGGGCGCGACCGCGTACCTGCAAGGCGAGGCGCCGAGCCTGGCGGACTTCGCGCTCTACGGCGCGCTGCGCCCCTTGGAGATCGTGGGAGTGGGATTGCCCGCCTCGCTGCCGCGGTTGCACGCGTGGTGGGAGCGGGTGGCGACCGTCTAGCGCGGGACGCCTAGTACTCCAGCAACAGCCGCAACCGTTCCAGGATCCGCGCCTTCGGCAGCGCGATGGCCTCGAGGCGCTTGCTGAAGGGCATCGGCACGTCGAGGCCGCCGAGGCGCATCACCGGTGCATCGAGCGCGTCGAAGGAATTCTGCGCGATGGTCGCGGCGATCTCGGCGCCCACGCCGCCGGTGATCGGCGCCTCGTGCAACACCAGCACGCGGCTGGTGCGGCGTACGGAGTCGAGCACCAGCTCGGCGTCCCACGGCAACAGCGAGCGCAGGTCGATGACCTCGATATCGCCGGCGTCCTCGTCGGCGAGCACCTGCGCAGCCTCCAGTGCCCAGTGCACCGCGGCGCCGTAGGTCACGACCGTCGCGTCGGCGCCGCGGCGCACGATGCGGCCCTTGCCCAGCGGGATCGCGTACGGCTCCGCCGGCACCCCGCCGCGCACAGAGCGATAGAGCAGCTTGTGTTCGAGATAGAGCACCGGGTTGCCATCCTGGAACGCGGCGAGCAACAGACCCTTCGCGTCATACGGCGTCGCCGGCGCGACCACCTTCAACCCCGGCACGTGTGTGAACCACGCTTCCACGTTCTGCGAGTGGAACGGCCCCGCGCCGGTGCCGCCACCGGAGGGCACGCGGATCACCAGCGGGACGCCGGCGCCCCAGCGATAGTGGTTCTTGGCGAGGTTGTTGACGATCTGGTTGAAGCCGCACGAGATGAAGTCGCCGAATTGCATTTCCACCATCGGGCGGAAGCCGTTGAGCGCGAGGCCCATCGCTGCGCCGATCGCGCCGGATTCGATGATGGGGGTGTTGCGCACCCGGCCGCGGCCGAACTCCTCGACGAATCCCTTGGTGATCTTGAACGCGCCGCCGTATTCGGCGATGTCCTGGCCGAGCAGGACGACGCGGTCGTCCTCGCGCATCGCGGTGCGCAGGCCGTCGCTGATCGCGTCGATGTAGCGCAGCTCCGGCGCGCCGGCCAGCGGCGGCTCGTGCGCGATCACGCCGCTGGGCACGTAGACGTCGGCGAGTTCGCGCGCGGCGCTGGAGTTGGGCTCCTCGTCGGCGATCGCCTCCTCGACCAGTACGTCGACGCGCGCCTTGATCGCGGCCTTGCGCTCGGCGCCTTCGTCCGCGCGCAGGATGCCGCCCTCGAGCAGCGCGCGCTCGAAGCGCGCGATCGGGTCCTTCGTGGCCCACTCCGCGATCAACTCTGCCGGGACGTAATCGATACCCGAGGCCTCCTCGTGCCCGCGCATGCGGAAGGTCTTGAACTCCAACAGCGTCGGGCCCTCGCCGCGGCGCGCGCGTTCGGCGGCCAGTTGCACGGCGCGGTACACCGCGAGGATGTCGTTGCCGTCGACGATCTCGCCCGGCATCCCGTAGCCGGCGGCGCGGTCCGCGAGATCCTTGCAGGCGAACTGTTCCTCGATGGGCGTGGACAGGCCGTAGAGGTTGTTCTCGATGATGAACAGCACCGGCAGCTTCCATACCGCGGCCAGGTTGCACGCCTCGTGGAAGTCGCCCTCGCTGGTGGCGCCGTCGCCGGTGAAGGTGGCGGCGACGCGGCGGGTGCCGCGCAACTGCTCGGCGAGCGCGAGGCCGTCGGCCACCGGCATCATCGAGCCGAGGTGACTGATCATCCCGACGACGTGATGCTCGAGCGCGCCGAAGTGGAAGGTGCGGTCGCGGCCCTTGGTCCAGCCGCCGGCCTTGCCGAGCAGCTGGCGGAACAGGCGGCCGGGATCGAGGCCGCGGGTGGTGAACGCGCCGAGGTTGCGGTGCATCGGCAGCAACCAGTCGTCCTCATGCAACGCGGCCGCGACACCCACCGCGATGGCTTCCTGCCCGATGCCGGAGAACCACTTCGACAGCCGGCCCTGGCGCAGGAGGTTGAGCATCTTCTCCTCGATCACGCGCGGCAGCAGCAGGGCCTCGTGGAGCTCGAGGAGTTGGGCGGGCGTGAACCCGGCAAGGGCCGCAGGCGTGGCGGCGTCGGGTGCGGCGGACTTCTTCATGAGGGGCGAGGTTCCAACCGGGGCAACGGCGCGGCCGCCGCGGTCAGGCCGCCGCGAGGGTGGCCCGCTCTGGGCCTGCGCCTTCCTGATTCTACCCGCTTGCGGGGCCACGACGCACCGGCAGGGACAGGACCATCACGCCGGCAGCGGCTAGACCGGCCGGCCGGAGGAGCGACCGATGCCCCGCGCCACCATCCGGTAGAGGCCGCGTGCCACCCACACGGTCGCGAACAGGCTGACGCTGCGGCCAAGCCGGGGCCCGCGCCGGCCCATCCGGCCGAGCCCGCGGGACGCGCCAAACAGTCCCGCGCCGCGCAGCGCGCCGCCCGCGAGCACGCCGCGCCCAAGGCTCCACAGCAGGCGCCGTATCATCAGTCCGATCATCTGCCCCGCCTATCCTTTCGTCCGCGCGTAGACCATGACGTCGACGAATTCGCCGTCCTTGAACGCCGCCTTGCGCTTGCACGACTCGCGCAGGAATCCCGCCTTCTCCAGCGCCCGCATGGACGCAGGATTCCACGCGTACACGCCCGCTTCCAGCCGGACCAGCGGGCGCGTGGCGAACAGCTGCTGGGCGAACGTCGCGAGCGCCTCGCTGACGATCCCGCGCCCCCAGTAGGCCCGGCCCAGCCAGTAGCCGATCTCCGCGGTGTGGCGGTAGACATCACCCATCGGCTCGTACCCGATGCCGCCCACCGCGGCGCCGTCCACCTCGATCGCGAACGTCGTCCACGGTTCCTTGCAGGAGCCCGCCAGCCACTGCTGCGCATCGCGCAGGGTGTAGGGATGCGGGAAGCGGTCGCGCAGGTTGCGCCAGACTTCGCGGTCGTTGGCGTGGTGCGCCAGCGATGCCGCGTCCTCGCGCACGAACGGACGGATGATGCTGCGCTCGAGCGTCAGACGCATGCCGCTCCCCGGTGGCGGATCCCCGCGATCCCGCCGCAGGCGCGGCGTCTCCATACGGTAGCAGGTTGCGCGCGTGCGCGCCAAGCCCGGGGCGGAGCGCTAGTCCAGCTCGTCGTCGCTGGTGCGCCCGATCCACACGTTCACCCCGCCCTCGCTGGAGTTCACCTTGACCAGAGTGATCTTCCCGCGATCGGTCAACAGGTGGTCGAGATCCTCGTCGGTGAGCCGGCCGTCGTGGGCGAGCACGGCATCGACGATGTAGTCCGGGATCTTGATGCGGGTGCGGTGGTGGCGGGCCGGGGGCTGGGGCTCGAGGACCAGGTAGCCGGCGAGCCGGGTCGCCTTCATCTTGTCCCCGCGGGTGGTGATCGTCACCGGCTGGCCCTCGGGGATCTGATGCAACGCCGCCCAGGCGAATCGCAGTTTCGCGATGGTGATCTCGTCGCCGGAGCTGGCGGTGAAATCGAACGGACTGCCCCCATGGGAGCTTTTCCACGGGAGCGACAGGTCGATGCCGCGGGCATCCCCGTTCTCGGCGCGGACATGGAGGGTGTAGTCGGAGCGCCCGGCGGCGGAAGATACGCTGGGGAAAGCGAAGGTGGACAGCGCCACGAGGGCGAGCGCGGGCAAGGTGAGGCGGCGGCAAGGACGCATGGGACGGGTCTCCCTGGGAGGACGGCAACTGCGTCCACAGGATACGTGCTGCCGGGCGAACAAGTTGCGGCTGGCGCGCCGCTATTGCCCGACCCGGCTCTCGATCCTGCGATCCGGTACAAGCCAGACGATGGCGACCGCCACGTAGATCGCGCACGCGATCCACGGCCGGTACAGCGCCGCGGCAATGGCCACCGCATAGAGCACGAGCGACAGTCTGCCCTTGATGTCACTCCCGATCGCCTGCGCGATCACCGAGTGCTCGTCGTGCAGCGCCAGCGGACGCAGCGAGGCCCAGTCGTGACCCGCGGGCATGTGCAGCTCGAGGACCATGATGGTGCTGAGGATGGCGATGCCGCCATCGCTGAAGGCTTCGAGGCGGCCTTTCTTCATGCGTCGGCCTCCACGGGCCAGTGACCGGACCGGGAGTCTACCAGACGCGAATGTCGCGAGCGCGAGGTCTGGCACGCAGAACGGCCCGGAGCGCCGAAGCTCCGGGCCGTCCACTGACACGCTGCGGAAGCGCGCGGCGCTACGCCGTCTGCACTTCCTCTTCCTCCGCCCCACCCTTCGACGCGTTGTGCGCCGCTTCCTCTTCCGAGACCACGCGCACCTTCTTGTAGCGCACGAGGCCGGTGCCGGCCGGGATCAGGTGCCCGATGATGACGTTCTCCTTGAGACCGCGGAGTTCGTCCTTCTTGCCCTGGATCGCGGCCTCGGTGAGGACACGGGTGGTTTCCTGGAACGACGCCGCCGAGATGAACGACTGCGTGGATAGCGAGGCCTTGGTGATGCCGAGCAGCAGCGGCTGGTAGCGCGCCGGCTGTCCGCCTTCGGTGATCACGCGGTCCTGCTCTTCGGCGAGCATCATCTTGTCGACTTGCTCGCCTTCCAGGAACGTGGTGTCACCCGGGTCCTCGATGCGCACCTTCTGCAGCATCTGGCGGGTGATCACCTCGATGTGCTTGTCGTTGATGCGCACCCCCTGGAGGCGGTAGACCTCCTGGGTTTCGTTGACCAGGTACTCCTGCACTTCCTTGATGCCCTTGATCTTGAGGATGTCGTGCGGGTTGCGCGGCCCCTCGGTAAGCTGGTCGCCGGCGCGCACCACGTCGCCCTCGTGCACGTGCAGGTGACGGCCCTGCGGGATCAGGTATTCGCGCTCCTCGCCGACGTCGTTGCGGACGACGAGCTTGCGCATGCCGCGCGTGATCCCCTCGAACCGCACCGTGCCGTCGATCTCGGTGACGATGGCGTGGTCCTTGGGCTTGCGCGCCTCAAACAGTTCGGCGACACGCGGCAGACCACCGGTGATGTCCCGGGTCTTGCCCGAGGTCCGCGGCGTCCGGGCGATTTCTTGGCCCGCCACCACTTCGTCGCCGTCGCGCGAGAGCAACCGCGCGCCGGTCGGGATCGGGTAGCTCGCCTTGCGACGCCCCGCCGCATCCACGACCTCGAGGGCCGGGTGATGCGACTTCTCGCGGTCTTCGATGATCACCAGCGTCTTCTGGCCGGAGTTGGGGTCGGTCTCGTCACGCACCGTCACGCGGTCGACGATGTCCTTGAAGCGGATCGTCCCCTTCTTCTCGGTCAGGATCGGGCTGTTGTGCGGGTCCCACTCGAACAGTTCCTGCGCCGCCTCGACTTCCGCCGCGTCGGTGATGAACAGGAAGGCGCCGTACGGCACCGTGTAGCGGTGACGCGCGCGGCCCTGCTTGTCGAGCACCTCGATCTCGCCCTTGCGGCCGATGACCTTCCAGCCCTTGCGCAGGTCGCCGTTGGCGTCCGTGCGCGTGAACTCGACGACTTCGTCGGCCAGGTCGATGAAGCGCGCGGTGCCGGCGGTCTTCGCCTTCACCGACGACTGCGCGGCGATGCGCGCGGCCACTCCACCGATGTGGAAGGTTCGCAGCGTGAGCTGCGTGCCCGGCTCGCCGATGGACTGCGCGGCGATCACACCCACGGCCTCGCCGATGTCGACCATGCGCCCGGTCGCCAGGTTGCGGCCGTAGCAGCGGCCGCACACTCCACGACGCGATTCGCACGTCAGCACCGAGCGGATTTTCACATGCTCGACCTGCGCGTCCTCGATCGCGGTGGCGACCTCCTCGACGATCTCATCCCCGGCCTGCGAGATGACCTCGTTGGTGATCGGGTCGATGACGTCCTCGGAGGCGACGCGGCCCAGGATGCGGTCGCGCAGGGACTCGATGATTTCCTCGCCTTCCTTGAGCGCCTCGGTCTCGATCCCGCGGATCGTGTTGCAGTCGACCTCGGTGATGATGACGTCCTGCGCCACGTCCACGAGACGCCGCGTGAGGTACCCGGCGTCCGCGGTCTTGAGCGCGGTGTCGGCGAGACCCTTGCGAGCACCGTGCGTGGAGATGAAGTACTCGAGGACGGTGAGACCTTCCTTGAAGTTGTGGAGCACCGGTTGCTCGATGATTTCCCCGACGCCACCGGTCAGCTTCTTCTGCGGCTTGGCCATCAGGCCTCGCATGCCCGCGAGCTGGCGAATCTGCTCGCGCGACCCACGCGCGCCGGAGTCGGCCATCATGTACACCGGGTTGAAGCCTTGCTGGTCCGCCTCGAGGCTCTTGAAGGTTTCCTTCTCCACCTGGTTGGTCACGTGCGTCCAGGTGTCGATGACCTTGTTGTAGCGCTCGCCGTCGGTGATCGCGCCCTGGCGGTACAGGTCGGTGATGTGCTCGACTTCCTTCGAGGCGATGGCGATGATGCTGTCCTTGGCCTCGGGGATCTTCACGTCGTCGATCGACACCGTGACGCCGGCGCGCATCGCGTTCTCGAACCCGAGCGACTTGAGGTCGTCGAGGAAGAGCGCGGTGGGCCGCTGCCCGAGCTTGCGGTACACGTTGGCCACCAGCTCCTCGAGCTGCTTCTTGCCCATCGTGATGTTCACGAACTCCATGCCCGCGGGCAGGATGTCGTTGAACTCCACCCGGCCCGGCGTGGTCTCGACCATGACGCCGTCGAGGCGCACCTTGATCGGCGCGTGCAGGGAGATCGAGCCTTCCTCGTACGCCGCCCGCACCTCGTCGACCGAGCAGAACGCGCGGCCCTCGCCCGGCGCGCCGGCGCGCGACTTGGTCAGGTAGTGCAGCCCGATGACGATGTCCTGGTTCGGGATCGCCAGCGGCTTGCCGCTCGCGGGCGACAGGATGTTGTTGGTCGAGAGCATCAACTGGATGGCCTCGATCTGCGCTTCCGGCGTCAGCGGCACGTGCACGGCCATCTGGTCACCGTCGAAGTCGGCGTTGAAGGCGGTGCAGACCAGCGGGTGCAGCTTGATCGCCTTGCCCTCGACCAGCACCGGCTCGAAGGCCTGGATGCCCAGCCGGTGCAGCGTCGGCGCGCGGTTGAGCAGCACCGGGTGCCCCTTGATGATCTCGCCGAGGATGTCCCACACCTCAGGCCGCTCGCGCTCCACCAGCCGCTTGGCCGACTTCACCGTCTGCACGAGCCCCTTGTCCTCGAGCCGGCGGATGATGAACGGCTTGAACAGCTCGAGCGCCATGTACTTCGGCAACCCGCACTGGTGCAGCTTGAGTTCCGGTCCGACCACGATCACCGACCGGCCCGAGTAGTCCACGCGCTTGCCGAGCAGGTTCTGGCGGAAGCGGCCTTGCTTGCCCTTGAGCATGTCGCTGAGCGACTTGAGCGGCCGGTTGCCCTGGCCGCGCACGGCGCGCGTGCGGCGGCCGTTGTCGAACAGCGCGTCGACGGCCTCCTGCAGCATGCGCTTCTCGTTGCGCAGGATGACCTCCGGCGCGCGGATGTCGATCAGCTTCTTGAGACGGTTGTTGCGGTTGATTACGCGGCGGTACAGGTCGTTGAGGTCCGACGTCGCGAAGCGGCCGCCTTCCAGCGGCACCAGCGGACGCAGGTCCGGCGGCAGCACCGGCACGACGTGCAGCACCATCCACTCCGGCCGGTTGCCCGAGTTGCGGAACGCCTCGACCACGCGAAGGCGCTTGAGCGTCTCCTTCTTGCGCTGCGCCGAGGTCTCCATCTTGGCCTGGGTGCGCAACTGTACGGAGAGCTCGTCGAGATTGATCGCCTCGAGCAGGCTGCGGATCGCCTGCGCGCCCATCTTGGCCTCGAACTGGTTCGCCGGGTCCTGCACCATCTCGTTGAACTGGTCTTCCGAGATGATTTCCTTGGGCTTCAGGTGCGTGGTGCCGGGATCGATGACGATGTAGCTCTCGTAGTAGAGCACCCGCTCCAGCTCACGCACGCTCAGATCGAGCAGGTTGCCGATGCGCGAGGGGATTCCCTTGAAGAACCAGATATGGCTGACGGGAATCGCGAGCTCGATGTGCCCGAGCCGCTCGCGGCGCACCTTGGCCTGCGTGACCTCCACGAGGCAGCGCTCGCACACCACGCCACGATAGCGGATGCGCTTGTACTTGCCGCACGAGCACTCCCAGTCCTTGACCGGCCCGAAGGTCTTCTCGCAGAAGAGACCATCCTTCTCGGGCCGGAAGGTGCGGTAGTTGATCGTCTCGGGCTTGGTGACCTCGCCGAAGGACCACTTGTGAATGGTCTCGGGCGAGGCAAGCTGGATGCGAATGGCGTTGAACGTGAACCGCTTGCCGCGGTCTCCCCGTTCCTCGGTGCGCAACCGCGAGCCCGGGAACAGCGCTGCTTCGCGCAGGCTGAATCCCGGAGCCTCGTCGACAGGCATCCGTGCGTCCTTCGGCGTACCGCCGTCCGGTGGGAACATCGGCTCTACCTCTCCTCTTCGAATTGGATGTCCAGGCAGAGGGACTGGAGCTCCTTCACCAGCACGTTGAAGGACTCCGGCACACCCGGCTCTTGCGGGTTCTCGCCCTTGACGATGGCTTCGTACACCTTGGAGCGCCCCGCCACGTCGTCCGACTTGACGGTGAGCATCTCCTGGAGCGTGTGCGCGGCGCCGTACGCTTCCAGCGCCCAGACCTCCATTTCTCCGAATCGCTGGCCACCGAACTGCGCCTTGCCCCCCAGCGGCTGCTGGGTCACCAGGCTGTACGGTCCGATGGAACGGGCGTGCATCTTGTCATCCACGAGGTGCGACAGCTTGAGCATGTAGATGTAGCCGACGCAGACTTCCTGGTCGAACGGCTTGCCGGTGCGGCCGTCGTAGAGCGGGCTCTTGCCGGTTTCCGGGAGGCCGGCCTCCTTCAGCGCCGCCTTGATCTCGTCGACGGTGGCGCCGGCGAACACCGGCGTCTCCACGTTGATGCCCAGTTCGTGCGCGGCCCAGCCCAGGTGCACCTCGAGGATCTGCCCGAGGTTCATACGGCTCGGCACACCCAGCGGGTTGAGCACCATGTCGACCGGGGTGCCATCCGGGAGGTACGGCATGTCCTCCTCCGGCAGCACCTTGGCGACCACGCCCTTGTTGCCGTGGCGGCCGGCCATCTTGTCGCCGACGCTCAACGACCGCTTCTTGGCGACGAACACCTTCACCAGCTTGACCACGCCCGGCGGCAATTCGTCGCCGCGCGCGACCTTGTCGTTTTCCTTCTCGAGGTCGCGGTCCGCCTTGTCGAGCGCCGCCTGCGCCGATTCCATGACCCGACGGAAGCGCGCGTTCTTCTTGGAGTCCTTGGTGACCTCGGAGTCCCAGCGGACGTCGTCGAAGTCGAGTTCGGCCAGCCACTCCTCGCTGTACTTCTTGCGGTTCACCGCGAGGTTGCGGCTGGTGGAGATGGAGATGACGCGGTTCGGCACGTCCTCGGCGAGCAGCTCGCGCAGCATCATGTTGCGGCTCTCGACGATGCGCTCCTTCTCCTTCTTGCTCGCCTTCTTGAGCGCGTCGGTCTTCTTCTTCTCGTCCTTCTTGGCGACATCATCCTTCTCCTTGCGGGAGAATTCCTTGATGTCGATGACGATGCCGTCGAGCCCTGGCGGCGCCTTCAGCGAGGCGTCGCGGACGTCGCCGGCCTTCTCGCCGAAGATGGCACGCAGCAGCCGCTCTTCCGGCGAGAGGTCGGTCTCGCCCTTGGGCGTGACCTTGCCGACCAGGATGTCGCCGGCCCGCACGCGCGCGCCGATGCGCACGACGCCGCTGTCGTCGAGATTCTTCACCGCCTCGTCGGAGGTGTTGGGGATCTCGCGGGTGATCTCCTCCATGCCACGCTTGGTGTCGCGGACCTGGAGCTCGAACTCCTCGATGTGGATCGAGCGGAAGCGGTCGCCCTTGATCAGGCGCTCGCTCACCAGGATCGCGTCCTCGAAGTTGTACCCACCCCACGGCATGAAGGCGACCAGCACGTTGAGACCCAGCGCCAGTTCGCCGTTCTTGGTGGCGGCGCCGTCGGCAAGGACCGCGCCCTTCTTGACCCGGTCGCCTTCCCGCACCAGCGGACGCTGGTTGAGGCAGGTGTCCTGGTTGCTGCGGCGGAACCTGGTGAGGTGATAGACGTCGAGACCGGCGGTCTCGCTGAAGTCGATGTCGCCGCCGGCGTCCGGTCCGCCGTCGTAGCGGACGCGAACCTCGTCCCCCACCACGGATTCCACCAGGCCGCCGCGGCGCGCCACGGTCAGCGCCTTGGAGTCCTCGGCGATCTTCGCCTCAAGCCCGGTGCCCACCAGCGGCTCCTCGGTATAGAGCAACGGCACCGCCTGACGCTGCATGTTGGAACCCATGAGCGCCCGGTTGGCGTCGTCGTGCTCGAGGAACGGGATCAGCGCGGCCGCCGGCGACACCAGCTGGATCGGGCTGACATCCATGTAGTGGATGTCCTTCGGTCCCAGGATGTTCAGCTCGTCGCGGTGCCGCGACTCGATGCGCTTGGTGAGGAACTTGCCGGTGGCGCGGTCGACCTCGACGTTCGCCTGCGCGATCGATTTCTCGTTCTCCATGTCGGCGGTGAGGTACACCACCTTCTTGCCCTCGACGATGCCGTTGTTCACCGGGAAGTACGGCGTCTCGATGAAGCCCAGCGGGTTGACGCGGGCGTACGTCGACAGCGAGGAGATGAGCCCGATGTTTGGCCCTTCCGGCGTCTCGATCGGGCACATGCGGCCGTAGTGCGTGTAGTGCACGTCCCGCACCTCGAAGCCGGCACGGTCCCGCGTGAGCCCGCCTGGTCCCAGCGCGCTGAGCCGGCGCTTGTGCGTCAGCTCGGCGAGCGGGTTGGTCTGGTCCATGAACTGCGAGAGCTGGCTCGACCCGAAGAACGACTGGATGACCGCGCTGATGGTGCGCGCGTTGATCAGGTCGCTCGGGGTGATCGACTCCTCGTCCTGCAGGCTCATGCGCTCGCGGATGATGCGCGCCATGCGGGCCAGGCCGATGTTGAACTGGTTCGCCAGCAGCTCGCCGACCGAGCGCACCCGGCGGTTGCCGAGGTGGTCGATGTCGTCGGTCTGCGCCGGATCGTTCTCGGCCACGTTGCCGCCCGTGCGCAGCAACAGCAGGTACTTGATGATGACGATGAAGTCCTCGCGGCAGAGCGTCGTCTGCGAGAGGTCGGGCGTGCTCAGCCCGAGCTTCTTCTGCTTGGTCTTCCCGCCCAGCAAGGGATCGTGCGGCAGCTTCTGGTTCAGCTTGTAGCGGCCGACGCGCGCCAGGTCATAGCGCTTGGGATTGAAGAACAGCTTCGAGAGAATCTCGCGCGCCGAATCCTGCCGCGGCGGCTCGCCCGGACGCAGGAGGTTGTAGATGCGCGTGAGCGCCTCCTCCTGGGTGTGCATGGTGTCCTTCTTGAGCGTGTTCCGCACCACGTCGGCTTCGTCCTGCATCGGGATCTTGAAGAAG